>DATLUO010000039.1 GCA_035533075.1 Pirellulales bacterium
CAGGGCCAGGCCCAGAACGAGCTGCCTCAACCAGGGCCTTGTGACGGGCAGGTGGAAGATCACCTTATCGGCGGGCTCGTCGTGCGAGCTAGAAAACGCTTCGTCTAACGCTCGTTGGGCCGTGTCTGCTTGCCGGTAAACGAATTTGCGGCTGACCTGGAAATCTCCGGCCAAGGACGTGATGGGTTGGCTGCCCGCCAAAGCGTCAACCGCAATGCGCTGTCGCTGTTGGGAGGTCAGCGACTTGGCAGGGCAAAACGAGGACTGGGAAAGGAACGATGGCTGGGTAGAATGTTGCACGTCTGTTTCCTCCGTGAACACTGGGTGAATTCAGGACCAGTTTGGGGGAAACAGACACTTTTCGAGAATACCAACTCCAACGTAGGTTGTTACCCTGCTTTGAACCACGCCTATTCTCCACAAGTGTTGTAGATCGGCAGCACGCCACCTGATCTCCCACGTCAAGTGTTTTCAAAAGCGGTGGCTTTCAGGGCGGGCAGCCGCTTGTCCCGGCGCGCCGGGACTCGGTGCGTCCCTACGGGGCAAGTTTGCCAATCGACAGCGAGCATGATGACGTTCAAGCCCGAGCCGATGCCCAGCATCGCCACCCGGTCACTGGGCGAGAGGTGCCCTTGCTCGATGCCGATGGCCGCCGTGACGGGCACCGCCGCCGAGCCGGTGTTGCCCAGAAACTCGACGGTCGAAAAATCGGCCTGCGGACGCAGTCTCAACGTCTCCAACAACCGCCTGCGGTGCGCCACGCCGACCTGATGGGAGAATACTTTGTCGATATCGTCCACGTCGCAACCCAGCGCATCGGTGAATCGGGCGAAGGCCTCTTTGGCGGTGGCCACGCCGGCGTGCAGCAATCGCTCGGAGTCGGTCGTCATCCAGGGCTGCATACCGCCGGCCACCGATTCGTCGCCGCCGCTGTGGCAGAGCGCGTGGTGTTGCGTGTTTGCCCGCACCACCGACGCAGTCAGCCGGTTGTACGTGCGGCTGATCTGGCGATCGACCAAGAGCACCGCCGCGCTGGCCGAGCCGATGGTGAGCGAGGCCACGGCCAGCTTCATCTGCTCCCGTGTGAGCGACGTGTCGCGGTTCAGCCTGTCGATCGTGGTCTCCACCAACGGGCGACTGCTTTCGGTGCCGACGACCAGGCCGGCACGAATCTGGCCCAGCTCGATCATGTTGGCCACTTGAAGCATGCCGTTCAGCATGCCCAGGCAGGCGTTCGACGCATCATAAATCGTGCAATCGGGGCCGAGACCAAGGCCATCGTGGACGCGGCAGGCGGTCGCCGGCTCCAGGTGGTCGCGGCACACCGAGCCGTGAATCAGGCAGCCAATATCGGCCTTGTCGATGCCGCCGGCTGCGATGGCCCGTTCGGCCGATTGAATGCTGACATCGCTAGGCAACGTGCCGGGCGGCCAGAACCGCCGCTCGCGAATGCCGGTCATCAATTCCAGCCGGCCCTCGGGCAGCCGCAGCCGGCGATAGAGGGGCGCCAGCCGCTCTTCGATTTCGGCGGACGTAACGATCTCGTCGGGCAGCGTGTAGCCGAAAGCTTCGAGGCAAACTCGTTGGTAGCGCATGGAGTGCTCACAGATTGGAAGATGCCTTCAACATAAGACGGCAAACCGCGGTGGTAAAGCGGCGATTCAGGGTTCAGGGTTCAGGGTTCAGGATGAGAGATGAGGGATGAGGGATGAGAGATGAGTCAGGCATCTGAACCCTGAACCCTGAACCCTGAACCCTGAACCCTGAGTCCCGGACCCTCCCACTGCTATCACTCCACTGCTAGCACATTATCTTGGGGTCCCAGCGCGGCACACCCACAAAATAGCCGAATTGCTTGCGTTTTTGAGAGACGGGCTTATAAATCTCCCGTCGCTTGTCGCGTGGGCAAGCGGGTGGGCAGAGTGTTTTTGTCTCAGGGATTTCGAGGCTACAAGTTCAAACCCAGGTTGCTCCGGCGTAGTGCCCAAGATGGGGACGTGAGCGTGGCCGCTGGCCGCGTTCACGCCGTGGTGGTGTCAAGGATGACTCGCGAAGCTGAATTCTTCGTCGTCTCTCAATCTTCCGGCTGGCAATCCGTCGGCCGCGATGCCTCCTCCGCTCGACGGCGCTTCGATGAGCCTCGAAGTCGTTCCGTTCCGTTCCTCTATCAGGACAAGGATCTGTCCAAGGAGTGTGGAAGATGAAGCAGTCGAAACCGTTGATCGGATTGAACGCAGACTACCGCCCGGCCAAGAAGGATTCTCCGGCCTTCAGCTATCTCTGCGCGGGCTATTATGACTCGGTGGTGCGGGCGGGCGGTTTGCCGATCGTCATCCCGCCGCTGGTCGAAGATGCCGACGTCGACCGCGTTCTCGACATGCTCGACGCGGTGGTGTTGGTGGGCGGGGGCGATCTCGATCCGCGTCGCGACGGGTTCATGTTGCACCCTTCGGTGCGGATGCTCGACAACCGCCGCGAAACGTTCGACCGCCGGTTGATGAAGCACGTTTCCGACCGCCGCATGCCGGTGTTCGGCATCGGCGTGGGCATGCAGTTGCTCAACGTCCACGAGGGCGGAAATCTCTTCTTGCACATCCCCGAAGACCTGCCGAAAGCCCTGCCGCACCGCGACGCCCTGGATGCCGCCCACCGGCATGCGTTGGAAGTCGTGCCCGGCTCGCTGATGGAGCGGGTGTATGGCGAGGGTGAAATCCGCGTCAACAGCCTGCACCACATGGCGATTGACGAGGTGGCTCCGGGCTTCGCGGCAACGGCGCGATGTCCGGACGGCGTGGTGGAGGCGATCGAGAGCACGCAGAGCGAGTGGTTCGCGATCGGCACGCAATTCCATCCCGAAAGCGACTCCGCCAGCGCGCTCGACCTGCGGATCTTCGAGGAGTTCATCGACGGCATCCGTACACCCAGCGGCGCCATGCGATTGGTGGCTTAAGGCCACAAGGGTTTGCCGCCCCCAGACACAAAGACACGAAGGCCCAGGCCGCCTTCGTGCTCTTTGTGTCGTCGTGCTCCTCTTGCGCGCGTTGCCCAAGCAAACGGGTCCGGCAAAGTTTTACTTCCCCGCGCAGCGGGACGACTTGGAAACCGGCTTGCCTCGCGGATGTTTCCTGATAAGTTAAACTGCTTCTGCGCGTCGGCCTGCCAGAAAAGCGAAGCTCATGAATGGCCGATGGACGGTGGCTGTAGCTCAGTTGGTTAGAGCACCAGATTGTGGATCTGGGGGCCGTGGGTTCAAGTCCCATCAGCCACCCCTTGTAAACTCGTGCTGAGGCAAAAAAAGCGGCCGGGCGGCTTTCGCCGCCCAGCCGCGTTCCACGGGAAGCTACCTTGCCTTACGATTTCACTTCCACTCGCTGTGGTTTTTGCTCCTCCGTCTTGGGCACCGAGATCCTCAGCACGCCTTCCTTGTACTCGGCCGCGATCTTCTCCGCAGCCACTTTGCCGGGGATCGGAATCACTCGACGGAACTCACCGTAGGTGCGCTCGATGCGATGGAAGGTTTTCCCCTTCTCCTCTTTCTCTTCCTTCTTCTCGCCGCTGACCCACAGCTCACCGTTCTTCAACTCGACTTTGAACTCCTCGGGTTTCATGCCGGGCAGTTCAAGCGCGACTTCGTACCCCGTCTCGGTCTCGGCCAGATTGGCTGCCGGAACGAATCCGACCAGCCACCTGCCCTCCTCGGGGGCGAAGAACCTGTCCATCAGGTTCTCCATCTCCCTCTCGAACCGAACCAGAGGCCGAGGAAGCCGTTCGACACGTGGAACCAATGTTCCAAACATGACACACCTCCTCAAGAACTGAACCTTGTCAAAGCCTCACCGGCCGGGCCACCGCGGCCCAGCCTCCATTTTTAATACGCCGCCGGCCCGAACGCGGTTGTGGATTTTTTCCAAACTTCTTGCCGCCGCGGGCGTACAAAATAGGGAGCGGGGAGGAGGCAGGAAGGGGGCAGGAAGTGGCAAGCTGTCGAGCACAAAGGAGACTGATCTTCGCTGACGAACGATATCGGAAGGGAGCCTCGCGAGCGGGGATGTGAGCTTCGACTTTACGTGGCGCCTGCCGAGGGAGGCAGCCAGGCGGCGCATCCTGCCAGCGGGAAAAACGGCGACTTGCAACGCTTGCGAGGCTCGGGATTGAGGCCGCAGAAGGGCGGCTTTTCGTGGAGGATGGGCTTCCTTGCCCGTCGCATGGGTGGTGACGGCCTAGGAAGGCCATCCGCCTGGGAAGTTGAACGTGCGTTCGGGCGCGCGGACGTGCTAGACAGCCCGCCCTAAGATGGGCGCCTGTCAGCAAAGAGCGTAGAAACACGCTTTCTCACGCCGGCACGAAAGCTGCCTCCTAAGCTGGTGCCCGCGATCTTTGAGCAAGTTGCTCTTTACGGCGACGAGATCGCGACGGCTTTGGCGAAGGAGGCGACCATGGCCACAAATCTTAGTACGACGTCCGATTCCGATCTGCCGGCAGAACCACCGCCGTTGAGCGACGAAGCGTTGCTGTTGCGGTATCGCGACCAGCGCGACCAAGACGCGTTCGGTGAATTGGTAGGGCGTTACCAGGAGGAGTTGTTCCATTACTTGTGGCGATATTTGCACGATGCCAGCCTGGCCGAAGAAGTCTTTCAGATGGCCTGTTTGCGGCTGGCCCAGCACAGCGACCGCTTTTTGCCCGACCATCGGGTCAAGCCCTGGTTCTACACCATCGCCACCCACTTGGCGATCGACGCACTTCGTCATGCGGGCCGCCACGCCGCCACCAGTCTCGATGCCGAGCACGGTGACGATGCTACATTGAGTGAGCTTTTGGTCGGACACGGCGACGATCCCACGGCGCACCTGGAACAGCAAGAGCGGCAAGCGTGGCTGAGACAGGCGATCGCGGAATTGCCGCCGCACCTGCGCGACGGACTCAACCTCGTCTATTTCGAGGGTCTGAAATATGCCGACGCCGCGCGGCGACTCGGCATCCCGTTGGGTACGCTCAAGTCTCGGATGCACGAATCGCTGGTCAAGCTGAACGAGGCATGGCAACGGGATGCGAGGGTGTAGCCGGCGAGCGTGAGAAATCAGGCGGTTGTAAGCTGGCCGTTGTGCTCATGGGTACGTGCCAAGGCGTTGATGGCGTCCATCACGTCGATCGGCACGGCCAAGACCACGGTGTTCGACGACGTGGGTCCAAGTCCGTCGATCGTCTGCAGGGTGCGAAGCTGCATCGCGCCGGGGCTGGCAAACATCGTTTTGGCGGCCAGCGCCAGGTTCGCGGCCGCTTCGCGATCACCCTCGGCCTTCGTGATCGTGGCCCGCTTCTCGCGCTCGGCCGAGGCCTGCCGCGACATCATCTTCTTCAGCTCTTCGGGCATGTCGATGTCTTGAATGCGGATGCCCGTCACTTCCAGCCCCCAGCCTTCGATGTCTTTTTCGACGTTGGCCTCGATGGCCTTGCCGATGGCCTCCCGTTCCACGAGGAGTTGATCGAGCGTCATTTGCCCGATCACGTCGCGCAGCGAGGTTTGAGCATACTGCGAGATGGCATAACGGTAGTCCTGGACCTTGATGATGGCGTCGGCGACGTTATCGACCTTGAAAAAGAGCACTCCGTTGATCTGCACCGGCACGTTGTCCTTCGTGATCACCTGTTGCGTGGGGATGTCGTTGGCGCGAATACGGGTATCGACTTTGCGCACCTGATCGACCAGCGGAATGATGCAGAACAGGCCGGGACCACGCACCGCGTGATACTTTCCCAGGCGAAAGACGATGGCTTTTTCCCATTGCGCGGCGAGCTGAATGCTCGACGACGCGATCACGGCGAGAGGCAGCCAGAGCACGGCGAAGGCGATTGCCAACGACGTACTTTCGGCCGCGATCAGCAGGCCCATCAAAGTCCCGATGATTAGCAAACCGACGAACGCCAGACTGGAAATGTAGTTGATCACCGCGGACCTCGCTGTATAGGGAAAAGTGTAAGTTTTCACTCTCCTGCACGATCAATGCCAGTTTGGTCGATCGCGGCGAAAATCGGTGATTCGCCAGCAAACCTGCCCGCGCGGCGGTTGTTTTATCTAAACCGCATGCGTTTGCCGCCTTCCGGTCCGTGCCAACTCGCTCGCTGGGAGCGGAACCGCGCGCCTTTCGGCCACGCCGGAGGCTAGCCACCGCCCCAAGGGGGAAGCTTGATGGGTTCGATGAAAGCAGGCGCGCCGACGGACTTCATGTGCCGTCGATAAAGCTTGCCGCCGCCGGTGGCGAACAGCATATCGAACTGCTTGCCACCGAAGCAGACGCTGGTCGCGCCGCCGGCGGGCAACGGCAGAATTCCGCGCGAACGGCCGTTGCGATCGAAAATCTGTACGCCCATGTGCGTGGCGACATAGGGACGCCCGTCGCGGTCCATGCACATATTGCCGGCGCCGCTGTCGACGGCCCAGTCCGGCACGTGCATCCAGTAAAATCGCTGTTTCAATTCGACCGTGCCGTCTTGCTTCACGCGGTAACTGTAACCCCAATGAGTGCGGCTTTCCATCACGGCCAACCACAGGCCGTCCGGCGACAAAGCGATGCCCGTCGGATTCTTCAAGCCTTCATCCAGAAGCGTCTTCGTGCCGTCGGATTTGATCAGCCACACGTTGCCGGCCGCCCCATCCGTGGCGTAGAGGTCGCCCCGATGCGTGGCGGTGAGGCAAGTCGCCTCGATGTCGTCGACGCACACCGCTTGACCGTCGGCCTGGAAAGCGAAGGCTTTGTCCGCGGGAACGTTCGCGGCGTCAGCGATCTTGCCGTCAAGATCGAGCTTGCGGGTCCGCCCGGCCGCAATGTCGTGAAAGAACACCTGGCCCTGTGGATTGGCGGCGAGATGGCTGCAGGCGTCGCAGGCCTCGCTGACGACCTCCCAAGTCGAGTTGGGGTCGAGCGTCGCCTTGAGCACGACGTTCTGGGTCTTGGCCGTTTGCGGCGCCAAGGGTTTGTGCCAATCTTTCCAGAGAAAACGCATGGCGTCGGGAAAGATCGCCGTCGCGTGCTTGCCGCTGTGCGGGCCGGTTCCCCAAACATGCTGGTGCTCATAGCCGGAAAACTCCAAGGCCCGGTCGAGCGTCATGTTGCCCATCCACCAGTCGCCGACTTCGGGGCCGCCCATCCACTGGTCGTTTTCGCCGTCCTGCTGGAAGACGCGAATCGGCTTCGGCTCGGTTTTGCGCACGAGCACGGGATAGCGGTCGCCGCCGCGCATGCCCACGAACGTGCCGATGGCCGAAAACACGCGTCGAAACTGGTCCGGCCGCTCCCAGGCGAGCGTGAAGGCCGCGATGCCGCCGGTGCTGCCGCCGCCCGTGCAGCGGTCGTTGGGATCGGCCGACAGCCTGATCGGCAGCCCGTCCGGCGTCTGCCGTTTTTCGACTTCGGGAAAAACTTCATCGACGATCAAGCGGGCCAACGAGTCGTTCAGACCGTCGAACTCGAAGCTGCGATCGAAACGCGGATTCTCCTGCTTGTTCCGCGACGCAACCGTGCCCGACGAAACGCCGATGGCAATCGTCACGGGCATCTCGCCTTTGTGGATCAGATTGTCGAACACCACCGGAACGCCGAAGCCCAGCGCATCGAGCCCCACGTACACGCAGGCGGTCTTGTCGCCTTGGTACTGTGCGGGCACATAGACGGTGATATTGCGGCTGGTGCCGGGAAAAACCTTCGATTCTTCGAACCGGAACGAAAACGTCTTTCCCTTCGGCACGCCCTGTTGAGGCTTTGAATCGGCTCCCGGTTCGTAGTCGTCGATGCCCGTCTTCGCCGGCTGCGCGTGGACACGGGCGGCGGTGCAAACGACGAGACAGAGTAGCAGTGTCTGGAAGGCTCTCATTTCTGGCGGGACCCGATGTAGATTAATGTGGTTCCGTCGGTTGATCGAATCGGCTTCGTCCGGCCCGAGTGCGCGTGTGGCGCCGGTGCTGAAAAGCCATTCTACTTTGATCTGTTCCAGAACCAAAACCCGTGCGCCAGTGAAGACGTGCGGTTCAGGTCCATCCGCCATCTCACGGCTCCGCCGCCGGCGCCGAAAAAGCGCCGCATCGGCCCGGTTGTGCGAATCGAACTGCTGCGGATCTGCCCGCGCCACGCGGGACCATGCGGGCAA
The DNA here is from genome assembly GCA_035533075.1 of Pirellulales bacterium. Taxonomy (NCBI): domain Bacteria; kingdom Pseudomonadati; phylum Planctomycetota; class Planctomycetia; order Pirellulales; species Pirellulales bacterium. Next base: position 8,146 of record DATLUO010000039.1, read on the forward strand.
GACTGATTGACCCGGTACGCGATCCGTGGGAGACTAACGTTGGCATGAAATACGTCATCGAGATTCCCGGCGAGATCGAGCAGGCCCTGGAAAAGCGGGCGTCCGACACGGGCAGTGATGTGCCGCACCTGATCGAAATGGCTGTCGTCTCGTTCGTCCGCAACGAACTGCGCGCTTCGCCAGCCGGCCGCCGGCCTGATCCACCACTCGAAACGCTCGAATTCGTTCCGCCCTGTGACCTGCCTCGGACCGCCCCGCGCTTCGTTCCCATCCAGCAAACTTCGCACCGGACCCCCGACCCGACCGCGGACATGGCATGATCTACGAGGCTCGTCCACGCGAAGCGCCGCTTGGCCAAGGCGACATTCTCGAAGTGTGTCCGCTGGTGTATTGGACCGCCGAGAGGGATCAAGGCGGCGAACTGCAATTACGCAGCGCATCATCCAATGAACGCGTGATCGTGCTCACGCAGGCGTGTGACCTGGCGAACTCCAAAACCTCTAAGGTGCAGATCGCCGTCGTTCATGCCACCGTCAGGCTCGTGCGCGAAGGCATTCTCAAAGCGCAGACGATCCGCGATCAGGTGCGGCGGCACCTCGTATTTGGGTGGTACTTTCTGCCAGCCGCGGAGCGTAACCCAGAATCGATCGTCGACCTGCACGACATCCATACTGTTCCGCGCGAGCTTCTCGAAGAACAAATCCGACAGGGTCACCGAAACTCGGCGATTTCGACACCGTTCCGCGAACATCTCGCCCAGCATTTGGCGACGACGTACTCTCGCATTGCCCTGCCCGAACCCTACGAAACGCTACCGGAATAGATCGCAGCTGGCGGGACTCCTTCCAGGCGCGCCGAAAATCGCTCGTCACAAGCACCCGCGCAACAGCTTGCGGCCCTTGACGATCAAATAGGCTTCTTCCGGCCCGAGCGCGCGTGCCGCGCCGGTGCTGGAAAACCACTCGACCTTAAGGCCATCGTCCACCAGTATGCCCGGCTGACCTTGCCGCCGTGCCGTGGCCACGTAATGAATCTGGCCGAAGAAGGCGCCCGCCTTGACGAGCCGCGGATCGTCGTAGTCCATGCCGACAAGCTCGCCGCGGCGGCGCTGCCAGGCAGCCAAATCCGCGGCGGTCAAGGCGTCGGCCGCCTGTTCGCGAATCTCGTCGTGCTCGGTGATCCAGCCCGCATAGGCGGCGTAGATGTCTTGCGGCGGCAGGTCGCCCAGGTCGGCCCGAAAAGCGTGGACCACCGGACCCGCGATGCCGATGCCCTGCAGCGTCCGCTCCGCCAGGCGATACTCGTAGCGGAAGAGGTAGCAATCGACTTCGTGTTCATAGCCCGGCCAGTGTTGACGGCAGGCGTCGACCAGCTCCATGCGTTGCGGCGGAGCGCCGAAATAGGTGGGCAGTGCCAGCCTCACGGCCAGCTCGGCCTCGGCCCGTGCTTCGGGCGAGCGGTATTGCTGCGGCACCTGCTCGAGCTGCTCGATCTCTTCCAGCGTCGCCAGTGCCCGCAACCGCACCACCGGCTCGGCCGCCATATCGACCAGCACCTCGGTGCCGCGCTCGTCGCCCAGCCTGGCCAACGCCGACGCCGCCTCGGTCCGCACCCGCCGGTGCGAGAGCTCGAGCGTCTGGTGCAACTTGCCGGCCACACGCGGATCGCCGATCATCGCCAAGGCGTTCATAAGCGCCACGACCAGCCCCGTGCTGTCGCTGACGATCTGATTCAACTCGGCGGGCGAACGGGCAAACTCGTCGGGCCGCTCTTCCAGCCGCGCCAGCCGATTGACCATGCCGCCCAAAAGCCCGCTCAGACGCTCAACCCGGCCGGCCGCCGGGTGCCGGCTTACGCGGCCGCAGCGCGTCAGGTAATTGGCCAGATCGAGCACCACGGTGGCCAGCATCGGGCCGTGCATGGCGTCGAGCAGACGCGGAAAGAGCGCGTCGGCCGGATAGGTTTTGTGCTGGAACAACGGCACGAAGGCCAGCAAGACGTCGTTCGTCTCCGACGGCGGGTCGCTGACAACCAGCCCGGCGAACGTCGCCAGCGCGGGCCGCTGTCCGCTGCCGGCAAGCAGTCGCAAAAGCTGCGGCCTGGCGCGGCTGTCGGCGCCCAAATAGCGGTAAATCTCGGCGGCGCACTTCACGGCGACCGCGTCGAGCGACTCCGACAGCGCTTTGGCCGGCAAGCCACACCACAGCTTTTCGAGAACGGGCGACCAGAAGCGGTCGGCCGCGAGCGGTTCTGAGAGCGTGGTCGCCAGGTCATCTCGTCTGGTCAGATCGGCGAGCAAACCGAGCGTCGCCGGCAGATCGGCCGCACTGACGCGCGCAGCGGCCAGCGAGTCGCAGTAAGCCGACCATCGAGCATCGCTCTGGCTGGCGGCCGCGAACACGTCTGGCAGCAGCAAATCGGGCAGAGAATCAGACATAGGGTGCCGGTAACTCGGTTATACCGGGCGACCGGGCAAAGAGCGAGCGGCGGCGGCAGACCTCACGCCGCGGTACGGCGCGGAGTGCCGGCGTTCGCCTGTTGCCGGATTTTATCGTGCTCCAACAGCATGAATCGCACGGTCGCCGGACCCTCGCCAGGCTGCCCGACATAGACCAAGGTCGCGGCATGCATCAGCCGCGGAAAGTAGAACCAGGCCCTTTCCAGCGATTCGCCGGCCTGGTCGGCCGAAACGACGATCAAGTCGCACTCGCCGATGCTGTTGGCCGCGCGGGAGAGCGCAGCGAACGGATCGCCCGGAACGAGGCGGATGCGTACGCCCGTCGGCTGGAGCATGCAGTGGGCGTGTTTCAGCGAAAGCCGGGCGCTGTCGCTTCGCGGAGAGCTTTCAAACAGGTCGATGCCGGTATAGCAGAGATTCCCGACGCCGCGCGTGCGCCGGACCAGGTCGAGCATTCGCCGTGTACGCAGGCCATCATGCATGCCCAACTCCAAGATCCGTTTCACGGGAGCTTTGCGAATCGCCCGGTAGATGACCCTGTCGGCCGAGGGACGGGAAAAATAGGCGAGATGTAGGGCTCGGCAGGAATCGAGCAACTTTCCCATGGCGTGCTCTCAGGTAGGAATCGTCCCTCACGGGCTCTGTATGTAGGGAGCGCCCCTCACTTGTTATAAGTCGGCAAAGCGAGCCAGCGGATTTAACGACTTCTGAGCAGGCCGGGCTGAGCGTCCAGCTCCAGCGGTTCCAGCAGGCCCGCCTTGAGACGTTCGATGGCAATGGCCCCCATCACGGCGTTGTCGGTGCATAGCTCAGGCGGAGCCAAGTAGATTCGCAGGCCGTTTTCGGCGGCCGCTTGATCGAGTCGCTGACGCAGCAGGCGGTTTGCCGCCACGCCGCCGCCTACGCACAGCGTCGTCCAACCAGTGTGCCGCAGGGCGTCGAGCGATTTGCCGACCAGCACATCGACCACCGCCTCTTGAAAGCTGGCGGCCAGATCGGCGGCCGTTTGCTCGTCGGGCGGCGTCACTTCGGCCCCCTGATCGGCGATCTTATACCGCACCGCTGTCTTCAGCCCGCTGAAGCTGAAAGCCAGCCTCGCCGGCTCGTGCAAAAAGGTCCGCGGCAAAGTGTAGGCCCGCGGATTGCCGCGTTCGGCCGCCCGCTGAATGGCGGGTCCGCCGGGATAGCCCAGCCCCAGCATGGCGGCCACCTTGTCGAACGCTTCGCCGGCCGCGTCGTCGATCGTGCCGCCCAGCATTTCGAACTCCAGCGGGCCACCGCAACGGAACAGGTTCGTGTGCCCGCCGCTGACCACCAGCCCCACGCAAGGAAAAACGCCCTCGCCATAAGCCAGCCGGCAAGCATAGATGTGGGCCTGCACGTGGTTGACGGCGATCAACGGGATGTCGAGCGCGACGGCCAACGCTTTGGCAGCCGACACGCCCACCAATAGTGAGCCGGCCAGGCCGGGAGTGTTGGCGACGGCCACGGCGCCGATATCGGCCAGCGTGACCTGAGCGCGTTTGAGGGCTTCGTCGATCACGGGCAAAATCCGCTCGACATGTGCCCGCGACGCGATTTCGGGCACGACGCCGTGAAACCGCTCGTGCAGCGCGTCTTGCGATGCCACGGCCGAGCCGAGCACGTCAAGCCGATCGCTGACGACGGCGGCCGCTGTTTCATCACAGGTGGTTTCGATGGTCAGAACGAGCGTCATTCGCGGCGCAGATATCCGGCGCTCGATTCAAAGTACTTGCGGCGCCGGCGATGTCCGGCCTCAGCGGCTTCGGCCTGTTGCCGCTTGAGGTCGTCGTGGTTGGCCTGGCAATAACGGCAACCCGCTTCTTCCAGGTGAAACGCGATATAGGCCGTGTGGTCTTTGGCCAGCACTCCCAACAGAAAACTGCCCAGTTCGTTGCGCGTGGGGCACGTCAGCCGGTGGCGTCGCCAGATGTCGCCCAACGAATGCGTGCCGCCGTCGCGTCGGGCGTGGATCGCTGCCAACCGCCGCGCCAACTCGGTGTCTTGGCGCGCGGCCGCTTCGATGCGCGCCATCTGGTCGCTGGGCAAAGCCTCGTCGAGGTACGATTCCAGCTCGATGTCGGTAAATGAGGGCGTCATAATGCGAACTCGTTTGCTTCAGATGTGCCTCAATAAGGGTCTGTCCGGTTGTTCAACGATCTGCTTGCTGGGTTGTTTCAGCCAGCCCTAGATGTCATATTTTAACGTGACCATCACCCACGTCTTTATAGTTCGGATCATTGGCCGGCTCAAAGTTCGGCGGAAGCTGATCGTTGCGACGAACCATCTTGCCGATGTATGTGAAGAGGTTCCCGCTGAGTGTATAAACGCCTTGTTTCCAGTTGTCGGGCAGAACCGGCTCTTGCCCGGTTGCAGGCTCTACCACGGCCGCCGTCGAGTTCGGCAACTTTCGCAACTTGCAGGAAGTACCGGGAACGGTCACCCCATCGCCTTGAAACGCCGCTATCAGCGCTTGTTGCTGCTGAGTGCTCAGGCCCAGGTTCTCGAACCCGAGGTCAACATCGCCACGAAGAAACGCGAACTCTGGTGGCGTCTGCTTAAATTCCGCCCAATCGGCCATTTCCGTCAATCGAAAAGATTCGGCGAACCCACGCATTCCTAGCCCTCTTTCAATATGTATCCGTCTGGCTCTTCCTTGTACTGCGACAAATCCACGTCCACAGCGGCAACTTTCTTTCCAAGCCATTTGTCGGAACGGACGGTCTGCCGCCAACTTCCGGGCAGCGTAACTTCACCGCCCTTAGCCGGTTCGACGAACGTAAACATAGACATCACAGAATGGCGAAGTTTGTACAGTGTGCCGGGAACAGCCACTCCTTCACCAGCGAATGCTCTGTAGATTCTGTCTATTTCGCCTTGCGGCAGCCCCAGTTTATCGAATCCGAGATTGCACAGGTGTCCGCCAAGGAATCGCAGTTCCTTCGGTAGGTCGTCGGAGACCGGAGCGCTGGGCGGTTTCTTGGACGGATCTTTGATGCGCACAGCCGTTGTCGAAGATCCCCGCAGCAGTAATTGCCTGGTATTTTCCGGAAACTGCTGCAAGCTTGACAGGTAATTACGGTCCAAAAAATCAGTCATCTAGGTCATTCCTCGCTTCGTACAACTCAGGAAAGACATCCTCCGGCAGATCCTGCTGCCGTACGGCCGCCCGCAGCTTGGCCAGGAAGTCGAACTTGTAATTGGCCACCGTCTGCTCGGAGATTCCCAGCTTCGCCGCCGCGTCTTTGTTGGCGACGCCGCGCACGAAGAGCAGCTCGGTACACTCGATCTTCTCCCAATCGCCGCGCGTCCGCCAATGCGCCAGCAACTGAGTCATGGCCTGCACCAGCGCCGCTTCTTCCAAGTGCCGCCGTTCGCCGCTGCGCACCAGGCTGCTGGCGGCGCGCTGCGAGCCGGGCACGTCCCATTCTTGCTCGCCGCTGGGGCCGCCGCCGATCAGCGGCAAGGCGGGCCGCCGACCTTGCCGCCGCAAATGATCGGTCAGTTTGTGGGCCGCGATCGAAAACAGATAGCTCTCCAGCGGCCGGTGGGTATCGTAGTTCGGCAGACTCGTCAGAAAACCGATGAACGTCTCTTGCACCACGTCTTCGCTCGTGCTGCGGTCGCGGAGCCGCGTTTCGACGAACGCCAGCAGCCGGCCTTCGAAACGGCCGATCAACTCATCCCAGGCGTCGTTTTCGCCGGCGCGGATGCGGTCGATCAGAAGTGTGTCGGACTGGCTGACAGGGGGCATGGAGCGTCTCGTGCCAAAGGTTGGCAGCGGTCCGCCGGTAGGTCCGAGAAGCTCTTCGAAAACTCCCCGTAGGGCGGCCTTCCTAGGCCGTCGCTCGATCCAGACGGCCTGGGAAGGCCGCCCCACGGCGACTTTACGACCATCCCCCGCCACGGAGTACTCTCACGACCAACAGGCCGGCGACCGCTGCTAAGGCCAGTATCGCCGCTGTGGCGGTCAGCCGCAAGCGCCCGGTGTAGTAGCCGCGCGTCAGCGTGTCGAGCTTGAGATAAGCAAACAGGATCGTGAGCAGCCCCAGCAGCGCGCCGCCGCCCGCCGCGGTGTACGCCAACCGCTCCGACACCATGGCTTGCCGATAACTGCCCTCGATGCGTTGCTTGGCATCGCCGTCGAATTCGAGCAGCTCGTGCAGATAAATCATTTCGTCGATCGTCGTCTGCCGCCGCTCTTCCCATTCGCCGCGCACGATGTGCTCGTCGATGTACGAATCGGACAGCGCGACGTGGGCGGCCTTTTCTTCGCCGAGCAGACGCGCGGCGTACGCCCGCACGGCCTTGTGCAAGGCTTCGGGCAACTCATTCTCGCACTCGGTGCGCGAGAGGTAGGGACCGACCGTAATTCGCGTGCGATAAAGGTTGTCCACGCGGCCCGTTTCGGCGTCCATCCAGGCGGGCCGGGGCGAACCGGACGGCGCCGTGCTGGCACCAGCTAGAGGCGGCGTTGCGGGTTTTGCGATGTCCGTCTGGATCTCGACGGTGCCGCCTTGGGGCACGTTAAGCCGTTCCGGTCGTGATTCGATTTCAATCGGGATTCGCGGGGCCGGCGCGATCGGAAGCGGCCCGGTCCGCTCCTGAACTGATTGGACTTGTGGAGGCGGCGGAAGAACAGGCCCGGACCGACGGAACGCGTCTTGGTCGCGGACGACGAAAATCGTCAATAACAGAGCGACCATCAACAACAGAGCCGCAATGCCAAACGCCACCGGTGCGACGGGCCGAACCCGCCCGCGCGTGCGACAGGCACGTCCGCCAAAACCGCCCGCCACGAACAGCACAAAGAACACGACAATGAATGGGAACCAGGCAACCATCATAGGGTTCATAGCGTCGCCGCCCTCCGTTTACCCCGTTCCCAGCTCGCGGACACCTGTACGGCCACCGACATGCTGACCGCCACCATCGTGCCCCAAGGCTGCGGGAACGGCAAAAAGGAATAGAGCAGCCAGGCCCAGAAGATGGCCACCACCACCGGCCACAGCCGCAGCCGCGAGGGACGCAAGGGATCGGCCTGCTTCCACCAGCGGACCAGCAGCATCAGGAAAGCGAAGTAGGCCATGTGCCCCACCAGGCTCGGCGCGCCGTTGGAGTCGTAGAACCGGGCGCTGACGTATTCTTCGGTGAACGCCAGCACCGGCGCGGGGTCTCGCCAGTCGGCCGTCAGCGGCACCAACAAAAAGTCTTTTACTCCCCAGGCCGCCGCGCCCAGGCCGAGGCCCAGCAACATCAGGGTCAATCGCCGCAAAGTCGAGTCGCCTTCGTGGCCCTCCCAGAGTTTGCTGGGAATGAGCACCAGCCAGGAGCCAAGCGTGCTGACCACCAGCAGCCAGGCGAGTTGCCCCGGCTGAAGCGTCTTGGCATGCACGACGCTCAAGAAGACGCTCATGGCGGCCGCCACGGCCGTCGATGCCAAGAGCGAACCGGTCAGCTCTTCCACTCGCTGCCGAGCTGTCTTCGGCGGTGCGACGGACCTGTCAGCAGCCGCTCGGCGATAATTGCGAAATCCGGCATGGGCAGCCGCCTGTCTAGGGACGGCCGGCGCCGCAGGCGCGACAGGCGCCGCGGGTTGGGCCGGCGCGACCGGTCGCTGAGCAGCGACGGCCGCTGGCTCCGCCGACGGCGTGCGACAGGCCATGACCACGCTGCGAATGGCGTAATAGCAGGCATAGACCATCAGCAGCGACACGGCCGTCGGAATGATCACGATGCCGTGCATCACCAGGATATATGCCGACGCGAGGATGATGGCCACCTTGCCGGGCCCCTGAATGCGACCCGTGTTCCAGGCGGTGGAGAATCGGTCAAAAGCGCTTCGAAAGGCGCGGGCGATCGGCTCTTCGTCGGCGACCAGAACGGCGGAGACGATGTCGCTCTTATGGTGCGGGCGTCTCGCCTGCGGAGTGGCAGTGGTGACACCTGCTTCTGGCGCAGAAGAGGGCGGGTTGCCTCCCTCGTGCGCAGCGGCAGGCGGGACGCCTACGCCACAAGTTGCACCCGCGTCCGAGGCGGTCTTCTTGCCATTGCTCGCTACAAACGTTCCGAGCGGCCCGGCCGGCAACAGGGCCATCAGTTCGCCCACTGTCTTAATGCGCGTGTCGGGGCTCTTGGTGAGCGTTTTGGCGATGGCCGAACGATACGGTTCTTCCACCCCGTCCAGGTTCGGCTCGGCGGTAAGGTGCTTCATCAACACCTCACCCACGCTTTCGCCCTCGAACGGCACGTGCCCGGTGAGCATCTCGTAGAGGATGATGCCCAGGGCATAGATGTCGATCTCTTTGCCGTAACGGCCGTTGCCGATCTCCGGCGCCATGTAATGCACGGTGCCGACGCTCTCGGTTTGCCCGCTGCGGCGACTGGCCGAAATAAACTTCGAGAGGCCATAGTCGCCGATCTTGACGATGCCTTCATCGCTGAAAATGTTGCCCGGCTTGAGGTCGCGGTGGACGATGCCGTGATCGTGCAAGTAGGTCACACCGGCGGCAATGCCGTAAAACCAGGCCAACAGCTCTTGGCGAGGCAATCCGTCGGGATGCCGCTCCAAGACGGCTTCCAGCGAGTCGCCGGCGACGTATTCCATCACCACCCAGCTATCGCCGGTCTCGTCTTGCTTGACATCGAACAGCGACAGCAGGTTGGGGTGTTTGAGATTCAAGCACTGCGTGACGCCGCGCAGCTCGACATCGAGATTGCGGCGGATGAGCTTGAGGGCCAGCTCTTTGCCGGCGTCGCTCGTGGCGTAGTAAACTTCGCCGAAGCCGCCGCGGCCGATGCCGCGCTTGAGCGTGTAGCCGTCGAGTGGCCGCGAACCGCTGGCGTAAGTGAACTTCATCGCCGCGGGCCGCGGGGCGGCTTCTGGTTCGGCTTGGGTCGCGCGGAGGTTCATGGCATGATCTTCGTCTTCATCCAGGCTAACGGCTGCGAGTTGCATTTGTCCACACTCACCCTACCAAGCTTTCGATACTGAGCGAAAAATCTTCGCCCGACACCTGCGATTTCAAGGTCAGCGGGCTGCCATCGACCACTCCCTGGCCATCGACTTGAAATCGCCCACTGCGTCGGCACAGCAGATCATCACCTTGCCGATAAAGAATCAGCTCTCGCGACCAATCTCCGCAGACCACATGGCTTTGCGTGCCCGGCCCCAACACGCACGACTCGGCCAGCAGCAGCACGGCGTCGGCCGAGGGCTGCGTGCGATGCCGGCTGACGAACTCCAGCCGCGCCGTGGCACTTAACGGGTGCGGCTGACGAAATCGCAGCTTCACGTTGCCCATCTCGATGGTCATTCCATCGGCCAGTGCCGTCGCCCGGTCGATCGACCGGCCGTCCAACCGCACGGGCCGGCGTGGCTCGATCAGGTAAGCCTCGCCGTCGCGGCGAAGCTTCGCGTGCCGCCGCGAAAGATCGCCCAGCACGGGAATATCGACCTGGCTCTCCGGCACGGGCTGACCAATCGTCACCTCAGCTCGCCCGCAGACCAGATAGCCCCCCACACCGTCCACCCAAAGCAGAAAACGGTCCATCGGCCGCCACGCAACGGCCGGCGGCTTGGGCGGCGTCGGCGAGGGACCGGTATATGTGTTCGTCGATTCATCCATCAAGTGCATTCCGACCGCCGACCAGGCCCGACTGCGTGCCTGCCGGGCAATCAGGTGATCGGGGCACAGCTCGATCAGCCTCTCGGCGTGACGCAAGACCTCCGCCCAATGTTCGCCGGCCAGCGCGGCGTGCAGGCGATCCGCAAGCTCGCGGCTTTCCGCTCTCTTAAGACTACACGCTCGAGCGGCGTCGGCCAACGCAGCCACGTGCGGCAACAAAGCGGCTGCCCGTGAATACTCGCACTCAGCCCGCGTCAGTTCGCCGCGGCGAGCGAACCGCTGCGCCGCGGCAACGTGGCCCGCCGCCTCGCGTAACTTCACGATGGCCGTATCTTCAGCGCGAGTGCGATCAAGTTGACCGAGCCGGGCCAGTGCGGCAGCCGGTTCGCCGGCCGCCAGGCACTGCTCGGCTTCATAAACGCGGCGCTTGACGACCTCCGCCAGCAGTTTTTTGGCGGGACGGAAGTCGCGTAGACCGCTCTGGCAGAGCAGCCGCCCGGCTTCGTCCAGTCGTCCGCCCCGAAAGGCGTCGGTCGCTTCGCGGAGTTTGAGTCGCCACATGGGGAAGGTCTTGGAATTGAGGGACGGCGCAAAAAACATCGTAGGGTGGGACCAGCGAGCTTGCGAGCGCCGGCCCACCATGTTCAAGGCGATAGGTGTTAGGACATGATCCTCACACCGCGCCTAATGCCCAACGCCTGAAGCCTGACGCCTGACGCCTGATGACGCCTGACGATGGTGGGCCGGCGCTCGCAAGCTCGCTGGTCCCACCCTACTACCTGCTTCTATTGCCGTTCCGCCACCGCGCCGACCGTCTGCGGTCCGCCGAAGTATTCGGCGACCTCATCGACGATATTCTCCGGGGCCGGCTCGCTGACGGGAATCTCGTCGCGGAACTCGCCCTCGGCGTTGACGAGCTTCTCGGCCACTTCCAGCCGCGTGCGAAGATCGGTCACCAGTTCTTTGACGCGCGAAAGCTGCGTGTCGTCGAACTTGTAGTCGCTCGTCGTCTGGGCCGCTTCGACCATTTTCAGGCGTGCTTCGAGCTGTTCCACGTCGACCTCGAGCTGCCGCCTGGCGGAAAGCATCCCTTCCAGCTTTTGCCGGGCGGCATCCAGGCTTCGCCGCCGGGCCTGGTGCATCTCTTTCAAGCTGGCCAGCGTGGCGTCGTTCGACTTGTAACGCTCGAAGCGGTTGGCCAGATCGAGCTTCACCTGTTCGGCCGAATAATCGCGGCCGGCATAACGGTAGCTGACCTTGCTGGCCGACAGATCGTCTTTGAGCTTCATCAGCTCGCCGCGGTCCTTGGCGAGCCGCGTCTCGGCGCCGTCGATCTTCTTTTCGAGTTGATCGACTTCGACCTCCTCGGTGGCGATGACGTGCATGTTTTTGCGGATGTCGGGCACCAACTCTTTGACCATCCTTCGCGCCCGTTCGATCTCGAATTCGATCGGCACGTTGTTCTTGACCGAATCTTTGACCCAACACGCCGAGGTGCGGACGTAGCTCACGGCCTCGCGTCCGCCGAACAGCAACACGGCCAGCACGGTCGCACCGGCACCTCCCCAAACCAATCGTTTCAGCATGATAGAACCCTCCCAAAGCCCGGCGGCAGCGCGTCAGCCGGTTCAGCGGTAAAAAGCATCCGGCGCCATCCAACATGGTCGCCAACAAGTTCTCTTCGCCGCTTGGCCAAGAATCTTGGGACTCCGGCTCAATTTTTTTCGGCGCCCGGCCGGCTTCGTGAGAAGTCGGGGCGTCGTCAGCGCCAGAACTCTCACGAGTTCTGCTACGCACACGGAAACTTACCCCACCAATGGGCCAACTGTCGGATTCCGACAGTTGCCACGCGGGCGACGACCATTTTCTCGTGCTAAACTTGCCTGAAGGGTAGGCCGGGCAGGCATCCAGGGAGCAAGGCCCCATGAGCGACCAAGCCGAGGGCGAACCGCATCTCAAGCACGTCAGCGTTTTTACCGACGGCGCCGCGGTTCCCAACCCCGGCGCCGGCGGCTATGGAGTCGTGCTGCGCTACGGCGAGCACGCCAAAGAACTTTCGGGCGGATTTCGGCGGACCACCAACAACCGCATGGAACTCATGGCCGCCATCGTGGGTCTGGAGGCGTTGAAGGAAAAATGCCGCGTCATGCTGCATAGCGATTCGAAGTACCTCGTCGATGCCATCCGGTTCGGCGCCGCTTTCAAACGCCGCAACGCCGCTTGGGCGGCGAATGTATCGGGCAGCAGGCGGGTGAAGAACGCCGACCTGTGGGAGCGGTTGCTGGCCGCCTACGATCGCCATGAAGTCGAGTTGGTGTGGGTCAAGGGACATGCCGGCATCGCCGACAACGAACGTTGCGACGCCCTGGCGATGTCTGCCTGCCAGCGGCCCGGTCTGCCACCGGACGAGGGTTACATCGAAGACGAGCGAGCGCCGGCCGGCCGTGCGGCAGAGTCGAATGTGAAGATCGTGACCGAAGGCCAAGCCTGCCGCAAATGCGGCACGCCGGTCGTCAAGCGGACGACTCGCCGACGTGCGAAGGCCACGCAAACCTATCGGTTCTCATGGTACCTGTTCTGCCCGAAGTGCAAGGCCATGTACATGGTCGAAGAGGCCAAACAGCCCATCGGGGGCGACGAGGCCGGCGCCGCCGAAGCGGCCCGTCAACCCAATCGGAACGGCCAGTTGTTTCCAACGTGACTTGGACGGCTCGATGAGGTGCAAAAACTTCCCTAGCCACCCGGTTTCCGTACCTTGGGGCTGGCCGCCAAGGGATCTTCCGGCCAGGCATGCTTCGAGTAACGCCGCTTCAGCTCCTTTCGGACGATCGGGTAGGCATTCTTCCAGAAACTGGCCAGGTCGGCCGTCACTTGCTGCGGCCGCATGTTCGGGGCCAACAGGTGCAGCAGCACCGGCACGCGTCCGCCGGCCACGCGAGGCGTGTCGTGCAACCCAAACATTTCTTGAATCTTCACGGCCAAAATAGGCGGCTGACCAGGTTCGTATCGCAAAGGCACCATCCGGCCGCTGGGAACGCGCAGCCGCTCGGGCGCCTCGCGCTGGAGTGCGGCAAGTTGCGGCCCCGTGAGCATCGCTTCCAGCGCCGGCACGACGGGCGCCCGACGCAGTTCTTCGAACGATTGACGCCCCATCGCCAGCCAGGGGAGCAAGCGACGCAACGGATTGTCGCCCAGATCCGGCAGGTCCAACTCCGGCATCCATTGCCGGAGAAAGCGGATGCGGGCCACAAAGCTGCTCGCCTCTTCATCGAGCGACAGCGTCCGCTCAAGCTGTTCGGCGGCGGCCGCGGCCAGCAGGGGCGCGGGATCGACGTCGCCGGGCAGGCTGGTCATCGCCTCGTCCAGCACCAGGTCGTCCAGCCGCGTGCGCCGCACCGCCACCACCCGCTCGCGGCTCCGATCGAATTCCACATCGACGCTCACGTGTACGCTTTCCGCCGGCAGCCAGTCGCGTTCGACCGCCGAAGCAAGCGGAACGAGCGACTCCGACTTGCCGGTTTCGCTCAGGCTGACACACACGAACAGCGGGGCGTCGCGCACCGCGCTGGCCCGCGACAACCGCACGCCGCGGCCGCCGAGCATCACCGCCCGCGGGCTGTGGGGCTCGCGGCGTCGCGCCAGGCGATCGGCAAAGGCCGCGAACAGCGAACGCAGCACGACTTCGTCGGCCGGTTCGCCCCGCGAGACGGCTCTGGCCGGCATGTCGGACAGCAGCCGCACGAGTTGTTTTCTCGATCGCAAAACCGCGCTGGCCGCCGCCGCGTCGAGTTGTCCGACGTCGCTATGGCGTGTACCCGACCGGTCGAACGCCTCGAGGGCGGCCACGCGGTCGAGAATGTCGGAGGGCGACGTGTGCCGGCTTTCGTCGTGGCGACCGCCGCGGAACGGATCGCGGTCCGAGAGCAAGGCGCAGGCCAGTGCCACGCGCGGCCCTTGGCCCCGTGCGTGTCCTTCGATCAAAGCACGGGCCAGCCGCGGATGCACCGGCAGACGCGACATTCGGCGGCCCAGCTCGGTGGCGCCGCTTTGGCCGCACGCGCCCAGCCGCCGCAACAGCCGCAGCGACTGCTCGATCGACGAGGCAGGCGGCACTTCGTACCAGCCAAAATGTTCCAGATCGGTTTCGCCCCAGCACAGCAATTCGAGCACGGGCCCGGCCAGATCGACACGGGCGATCTCCGGGCTTTCGAAATCGCGCAGGCCGGCCTGCTCGCGCTCGCTCCACAGCCGCAGGCAGATGCCCGGCGAAGTGCGTCCGGCCCGTCCGCAGCGCTGGTCGGCCGACGCCCGCGAGATGCGCGTCGTCTCCAAGCGGTCGATGCCCAGAGCCGCATCGGACCGCAACACGCGGGCCAGTCCGGAATCGACGACCGCCGTCACCCCCTCGATGGTCAGGCTGGTCTCGGCCACGTTCGTCGCCAACACGATCTTGCGGCGACGGCCCGGTTCCAGCACGGCCTGCTGCTCGTCGAGCGGCAAATCGGCGTAGAGCGGCATCAGGTCCGCGTCGTCGATGCGGCCGCCCCGCAAAAGCTCCCGCTCGGCCTGGCGGATTTCGGCCACGCCCGGCAGAAAGGCGAGCACGTGGCCGCCGGTTTCGCCGAGCAGTGTCTCCACGCCGCGGGCCACGAGCGGCGCTATCGGCCCCTGTGGCGAATGGGGCAGATAGCGCACCTCGACCGGAAACGTTCGCCCCTGGCTGCGGACGATCGGGCAGTCGCCGAGCCAGGCCGCGATGGGTTCGGGAGCGAGCGTGGCCGACATGACGACGATCTTCAGCTCTGGCCGCACTTCGAGCTGAACGCGGCGGGCCATGGCCAGAGCCAGGTCGGTATGGACGCTGCGTTCGTGGAACTCGTCGAACACCACAACGCCGATGTCTTCGAGAAACGGGTCGTCGGCCAGCATGCGGACAAAGACGCCGTCGGTGACGGCCAGGATGCGCGTGGCCCGGCCGGCCTGACGCTCGAACCGCACCTGGTAGCCGATCTCATCGCCGAGTCGCCCGCCGCGCTCGGCGGCGATGCGTGCGGCGGCGGCGCGTGCCGCCAGTCGCCGCGGCTGAAGCACGACGACCTGCCCGAAAGCGGCCAGGCCCGCGTCCAGGATGGCGGGCGGCACGCGGGTGGTTTTGCCGGCCCCGGCCGGCGCTTGCAGCACGACCGCCGGCTGTGCGGCCAGCGACGACAGCAGTTCCGCGAGGACAGCGTCGATGGGAAGGGGCGGCAGCGTCATGTTTGGTCGCTTACATCCGCCGGTCGAACCAGTCGGCAAAGTAGACGGCGGCCAAGACAGGTACAAACAGGGCGATGCCGCCCGCCGCTTTCATCAGCAACGGCCCTGCCGGCGGCGGGCAGACGTGCAACGCCAGCCCCATGGCCGCGGCCGTCGTCGCCGCCAACAGCGTTTTGAGGCCGAACTGAGCCATTGCCACAAAGTCCTATGCGCCGAGTTCCTCCCGAGAATATAGTATGTCCCTCAGACCACGATTACCAGAGTGGGGTCCGGCTTGCTTCGCCCGATTATCTGGCCCTGTCGAAGCGATTTGCAAGATGCTTATGGATAAGTCGGGGTAGGTCAATAGCGGGCTGGCGCGGTAGAATTTGCACGGCGATGGTCTTCGATTGCGCGGCATTCAATCCAAAATCGAAAATCCAAAATCGGCCTGGGGAATCAGCGATGAATCTTGTCAGAAAACCCACCCGTTCCGTCCGCATCGGCTCGGTGACCATTGGCGATAACCGTCCGGTGGCCGTGCAAAGCATGACGGCCACGCACACTCAGGACATCGACGCCACCGTGGCCCAGGTCAACGCCTTGGCCGAGGCCGGGGCCGACGTGGTCCGCATCGCCGTCGATAGCAGCAAAGACGCCGAGGCGCTGGGCGAAATCCGCAAGCAGACCAACGCCAACCTCTCCGTCGATCTGCAAGAAAACTACCGGCTGGCAACGCTGGTGGCCCCGCACGTCAACAAGGTCCGCTACAACCCCGGCCACCTCTATCACCACGAGCGTAGCAAGCCCTGGCAGGAAAAGGTCCGCTTTTTGGCGGGCGTGGCCGCCGACAACGACTGCGCCATTCGCGTGGGCGTCAACTGCGGCTCGGTCGATCCGGCCAAACGCGAGAAGTACGCGGCCGACGACTCGATCACCCCCATGCTCGAAAGCGCCCTGGAGCACTGCGAGCTTCTCGATTCGATCGGCTTCACGCGCTACTGCGTCTCGCTGAAAGATTCCGACCCCAGGAAGGTGGTGGAGGTCAACCGCCGCTTCGCCGACGAGCGGCCCGACGTGCCGCTGCACCTGGGCGTGACCGAGGCGGGCATTCCGCCCGACGGCATCATCAAGACCCGCATCGCCTTCGAGCAGCTCATCAGCCGCGGCATCGGCGACACGATTCGCGTATCGCTCACCGTGCCCAATCCGCGTAAGCCCGAAGAGATCGCCGCCGGCCGGCAGATTTTGGCCGACATCGCCGCCGGCCGGGTGCGCAGCGTCGTCGATTATGGTCTCTCGACGTTGAACATCATCAGTTGCCCGAGTTGTTCGCGGGTCGAGAACGAAGCCTTCGTCGAGTTGGCGCAGCAGGTGAAGGAGATGACGGCCTACGCACGCGAGCACGCCATCACGATCGCGGTGATGGGTTGCCGGGTGAACGGACCTGGGGAGACCGACGATGCCGACCTGGGGCTGTGGTGCGGGCCGAACCATGTGAACCTCAAACGCCGCAGTGAGCAGATCGGCGCGTTTGCCTACGATGCCATTTTGCCCAGGTTGAAGCAGGAGTTGGATGCGTTGATCGCTGCGCAATGAGGGATGAGGGATAAGGGATGAGGGATAAGGTGTGGCACAGTGAAAACGCGAACTCGATCCATCATCGCCGGCATCCTCGCGTGGAGCACCTTTGGGGCCGTCAATGGGTCCGTGATCGGGGCATCCATTCACCTCCTCGCCGGCCAAGCTAGGCCGTCGTCTCGCGGAATGCTGCTCGGCGCGCTAGGTGGCGGATTGGCCGGAACACTACTGTGGCTTCTCGTTGCCGCCCTCAGAAGTCTGCGCCACCAGCCACCACCCTGAATCCCTGCGCGCCGGGAAACCCTGAACCCAGAACCCTTCTCTGAACGCTATCCCGCCTCATGCATCACCGCCGCCAACTCGGTCAGAATCATAGCGGTGGCGCCCCATATCCGGTGTCGGCCCCATTGGAAATGCGGCACGCTCAACTCGATTCCCCGTTGACGCCGCGTGTGGCTGCCGCGCGCCGCCGGATCGAGCAGCCGGGAAAGGGGTACTTCGAGCAACTCGCTTACCTCGTCGGCGCTGGGACGGAACCGCGGCCGCGCATCAATGGCCGCCACCCAGGGAGTGACCAGATATTCGCTCACGAAGACGTAAATCGGCGACAGCGGGCCGAGCAGCGACACCTCGCTCGCTGGCACACCCAGCTCTTCCGCCAACTCGCGCAAGGCAGCCTGTGCGGTCGTCTCACCCGGCTCGCTGGCCCCGCCCGGCAGGCTGATCTGGCCGGCATGGGCGGTTAACGTCGCCGGACGCACCGTGAGCGGCAGATACCAGTCGCCGGCGTGCGGATAAAGCAGGGCGATCACGGCCGCGTCACGCGCGCGGCAGGTGGGCGGCCCGAAATGCCGGCCGTAACACAGCGACGGTTCCATTTCGCGTTGCACGGCCTTGCCGGGCAGGGGCGGCCTGGTCAACCGGTCTCGAATCGCTTGTAAAAGATCCGCGTTCATTCGCCTCCTGCCAAAAGCAGCATTCCGCTACAGTATACTGCGCGCGGCCACGAATGAGGCCATTGCGGTGGCTGGGGCTTACAATTCAAAGTTCCTGGCCGGGGCGGTTTTCGCTATATTCAGTGGTATGGCAAAGAAGAAACCCGACCCGTCGCGTAAGCCCGATCCAAAACCCGCCGACGACAAGGCCAAAGCCACCCCGCGCGACAGCCTGCGCGAGACGGTCGAATCGATCGTGATCGCCTTTGTGCTGGCGTTTCTGTTCCGCACCTTCGAGGCGGAAGCGTTTGTGATTCCCACCGGGTCGATGGCCCCCACGTTGATGGGCCGCCATAAGGACCTGGCTTGTTCCAACTGCGGCTATCACTACCGTGTCAGCGCCAGCGACGAAGAGCGGCGTGGAGGCGGCGACTGGGCGAGTTCGCTGGAGCGGCAGCGGCACGAGGTCCGCGCATGCACCTGCCCGATTTGCCGATATGAGATGCGGTTTGGCCGCGGCGACCCGGACGAATCGGTGCCGCACCGCTCCTATAAGGGCGATCGGATTCTCGTGGCCAAGTTTCCCTATGAGTTCAGCGGCCCCAATCGCTGGGACATCGCCGTGTTCAAGAATCCCGGCAGGGCCAAAGAGAACTATATCAAGCGGGTGGTCGGGCTGCCCAACGAGTCGGTCGTCATCTGCCACGGCGACGTGCTGACGGCCGGGAATCCCGCGGCCCAGGACCGGCTGCAAGGGGTGATCGACGATCTTCCCTCCGAGCTGAACGCCGAAGTTGTGGGCTTCTTGCAGCGGGAGAGCGTGTTGGAGATCGAGCGAAAACCGCCCGCCAAGGTCGAGGCCATGCTGCAGGTCGTCCACGATAACAATTATCTGTCGCCCCGCTTGCCCGCGCGTTGGTATCCCGTTGAGACGAACGCCGACCACTGGGAGCGAATCGACGACGCCAAAGGTTTTCGCTACGACGGCACGGGCGAGGGCGAAGCGCTGGCCGTGTATCAGCACCTCGTCGCCTCGCCGCAGGACTGGCGCGCTCTGGAGCAAAATCCGCGCATGACGGCCGAAGAGCTGCGGATTCAGCCGCAGCTTATCTCCGATTTCTACGCCTACAACACCGGGGTCTCCGACAACGATTTCTCCGGGTCCGACACGCGCGGCTCGCGGTGGGTCGGCGATCTGGCCGTCGAATGCCGCGTGGCGGTCGAAGGCGAGCGGGGCGATCTGCTGTTCGTGCTCGTGGAAGGCGGTTACTTCTTCCGCTGCCGCATCGACGTGGCCAGCGGCGCGGCCCAACTTTCGATTTCCAGCGACGCCCGCTTCGACGAGCAGGCTGCGGCGCCGCTCGCGGCGCAGACGGCAACGACGGCCATCCGCGGCCGCGGAACGCACCGCGTTCGTTTTGCGAACGTCGACGACCAGCTCCATCTGTGGGTCGATGGCGCGGTGGTCGCCTCGCTCCCCTTCCGGCCCTTGGAGAACGGCCTGCCGACCGAGGACGACCTGAACCCGGTGCAAATCGGCTGCCTCGGGGTGGCCGCCGAATTTCGCGACCTGCGCGTGCTGCGTGACATCTACTACGTGGCGAACAGCATCGGGGTATACGAGGACGAGGGGCACGGCCATGAGATACCGCTGCCGCCGGACCAGTGGCCGCCGTTGAACCAGTTGCGGGCGCTCTATTTCCCGCTCTCCGCCGACCGCTTTCTGGTGCTGGGCGATAACAGCCCGCGCAGTGCCGACAGCCGCTTATGGGACGGCCGCGACGAGGAAGGCAGGACTGAATACTACGTCAAGCGCGATTTGCTGGTCGGCAAGGCGCTTTACATTTACTGGCCGCACGCGCTGCCGTTGCCGGGCTTTCCGAATAGCTGGTTTCCGTTCATTCCCAACGTGCCCCGGATGGGCTTTGTGCGTTAAAAAGGGAGGATGGCCTTCCTAGGCCGTCCCGTTGATCGTGGGACGGCCTAGGAACGCCATCCTCCGTGTTACCGTCAAGGAGGACCGATGGAGAACGTCGTCATTTCGGTTCACGGCCTGGTGAAAATCTACGGCCGCCGGCGCGTCGTGGACGGGGTCGATTTCGACGTCCGCCACGGCGAGATCGTCGGGCTGCTCGGCCCCAACGGCGCCGGCAAGACCACCAGCTTTCGCATGGCCTGCGGCATGACCGAGCCCAACGCCGGCAAGGTGATCCTCAACGGTCTCGACGTCACGGGCTGGCCCATGTATCGCCGCGCCCGCGAGGGCGGCATGGGCTATCTGGCCCAGGAGTCGAGCGTGTTTCGCAAGCTGTCGGTTGAGAACAACTTGCTGGGCATGATGGAGATGCTGGGCTTCGACCGCAAGCGCCGCCGCAACCGTTGCGAGGATCTGCTGGAAAAGTTCGATATCGCCCGGTTGCGAAAGTCGCTGGCCATGTCGCTTTCGGGCGGCGAGCGGCGGCGGTTGGAGATCGCCCGCTGCCTGGTCTCCGACCCGCGGCTGATTTTGCTCGACGAGCCGTTCACCGGCATCGACCCGGTGACGATCGCCAGCATCCAGCAGATCATTCGCTCGCTGCGCGATTCGGGCATCTCGATCTTGATCACCGACCACCAGGTGCGCGAGACGTTGCAGATCACCGACCGCAGCTACGTCATCCGCGGCGGCCGGGTGCTTTGTCATGGCCGGCCGAAGGAAGTGCTCTCGAACCCGGAGGCACGCAAGTATTACTTCGGCGAAGGGATGGACATGCCCGACCGCGACAGCCACGATCGCCCGCATGCGGCGTAGTAAGGGAGGGTTAATTTCAGCAGGCGACTGCCCCGGAAGCTTGTTATAATTGAAGGATGCCCGACAAGTGGCGGGAATTGCTCTGGGAACGAGTGAGGTTGTACGTGAGTTAGCGGAAATGCTTTGCGCGGCCCAGACGGGCCGCGTCGAAATGTTTCCGTTTCCGTCACTGACCGGTCCTGACGATGCCCCGTGGCAAGGTATTCGCCGCGCAATGCAAAATGCCGATGCGATCCATTTCAGCCTCAAGGGATTGGCGAGAGACGATTTCCAAAGATGGCTCAAGAGCGGCTATCTCCGCTACGACCCCGGGCTGAACGAGTTTGGCTGGACGAACCGCGAGCTTTACGAAGTACTCACGTCCGAACATCTACTCGCGAAGACGACGTTTTATGGCGAGTCAGGAGAGATCATCGATGAGCCTACCGACTGGCTGGATTTGTCCTAATGGCGATCAAGAACTGACTGAATTGAGGGGCCTCCGTGCCGACGTACTTCGCTACTTCGCCACGCCACATCGGATGCTCGTCATTCGCGTAAAAGAGGTTGCCGGGAGCACCGAGCCACGATTCATTCTATGCACGGGCGTTTTGCGAATGGAGGTGCCGCCGAGTTGGTTGGTCGAGCGATTGCACTGTTCCAGGGTCGATGAAAATACTCTGCTGCTTGAAGATAGGCAACCATCAATGAGGGTCCAATGCTACGCTCTCAGAGTGTTCAGCGATGCCGAGTTCAAGCGATGGCTGGGTCCCGATTTTGCGCTGGTCGATCCCTCCGCTGAGGAATTTCATTCGGTTCCGCAACCCTCGGTCGCGACCTGATTCCGTCGACCGCAGCATGTTGCCTTTGAACGCGCGCTCGCTTCCTCCGCTCGACGACCAGGCTTGCTCGAACGCGAGCATGCTCTTAAACCCCTGCTCCCCTGACAATGCCGAGGGATGGGCACGTGGTCGATCAGCGCTGTAGATGGCGTCCCATTCGCCGGTGTTCCATGCGTACGACCACACATGATATTTCTCTTCGGCCCTATTCCTTGGCGGCCGCTTGGCGAGGCGCTGCTGGCGGCGCTCGATCGTGTCGCCAGCCGCATTGGCGCCGAAGCGATCAGCATCGGTGACGAGCGCGAAGGCGCAAACGTGCTCGCCGGAGCGACGATCCAGCAGATCCAGGTATGCCTGCCGCGCCTCGTCGCGGATGATCGAGCGAAAGTCGGCAAACGTCTCCAAGGTCATCGCTCGTTAGCTTGTGTGGGAGAGCGGCCGGTCGCGAAATTCATTCGGGTCATCGTTCATGTCAGTTCGCAACCTTGGCCATTGTTTTAGTATATCTTCATTGTCCGTCGGGCGTCAGATTGGTGCCAAGTCTGCCGAAAGCCACCAGCGTCCGCGCGGCAAGCTTCGGCGAAGGCATGGACATGCCCGACCGCGACAGCCAAGATCGCCCGCATGCGGCGTAGTAAGGCGTCAGGCATCAGGGGCCGGGCGTCAGGGGGCTCGGGGTTCGGGGTTCAGGAAATTGCAAATTGCGAATTGCGAATTGAAAATTGCCCAACGCCCAACGCCTGACGCCTTTCCAACGGTGGGACGGCGCTCGCCAGCTCGCTGGTGCCCATCTACGGCCTTCCTGAACCCTGAACCCTGAACCCCCTACGGCTTCGTCACGCGCAATGCAAATCGCAACGTCGGCAACTCGACCGACTGCTCGCCAAGTTGCAAATGCGGCTTGATCTGTACGATGCGGCGAATTGGGCTGGCCGTCGCGCCTTCGCCGGCTTGGAGCTTCAGCTCAAAACGTTCGACGCCGGGAGCAATCGTCGTAGACTCCGCGGCGACGCCTTTGGGCAATCCTGTCAACGTCAACTCGATGGCGGTCGCCGCCGAAACGTTGCGGACCACGCTGAACTCCACCTTGGCCGCACCGCCCTGCGGCAGGTTGATCTGCTGCGAGGCCAACTCGACCGTGGCCAGGGGCAACACGTTCAGGTCGAGCGGGAAGGTGGCCACTACGGGTTCCTTTTTGCCGGCCAGGGGCATCGTGGCCTGCACGAGTACGCGGTGCGGGCCGGGCGTCAGTTCTGTGCCGGCCGTCAATTCGATTTCGGCGGCGTTTTGTTCGGCGGCGATCTCACCGTTGGCGGACGCCAACCCGCTTGGCAGGTTGACCAGGCTGAGCTGAATCTTGCCCACGTAGCCCTCGCGTCGCTCGGCGGCGACCCGCAGCTTGACCTTGCCGCCCGGCACCAACCGATCGGCCAGCGAGGCCTGAATCGCCAATTCGGCCCCTTGCCGGCTGACGCCGACGGCCACGTCCGAGAGACGGGTTTCCAGCGCGCCATTGACCGGCAACGACGACCAAACGACCGGTTGCGTCGCCAGCCGCTTCATCGCCGGCACATCGGCCTGCGCAGCCGTGCTGCCGACGATGCGGACCAGCGAGGCACTGCTGACAGCCGCGAAATCGGCCGCCAGGTTGATGGTGGCCTCGTTCTGGCCGGCGGCGATGGTCGCCGCGCTTGCCCGCACGCCTTCGGGCAGACCTTCGACGCTGATCTCGATCGGGCCGATGTATCCGTTGCGAAACGCCCGGACCACGAGACTGCCGGTGCCGCCCCGGTCGAGGCTCAGCGAGCCGCTGCCGATGCCCGCGTATGTGGCTTGGACGGGACCATTGCGGCGTCCGGCGGGCGGAGCAGCATTGGCGATGGCCGGCTGAACGACCAGCTCGAAGTCGGCGGCCGCCGGGCTCAGTTCCAGACGATAGGCGTACTCCGGCCCGCCGTTGCCATAGCGGTCTTCGATCGCGAGGTAATAGTCTCCCTCCACTGTGGCCGTAAACTCACCCAGCGGGTCGTCGATGGGCGGCGTGGCGATGGCCCGCACGACCGGCGGTTCGCGGGGCACCGGCTGGCGGTCGTCGAGCGAAAGCAGCTCCTTGCCGCCGGCCTCACTCACGGTGACGAGGGCGTCGAGGGGACTGCCGAGCTGCTGGGCAGCCACGCGCAAGGCCAGCTTGCCGCCCGCCGCGAGGTGAAAACGAAACACATCACGATCGCCCGGCCGGTCGACGCGGCCATTGACGGTGACGGGCCAATTTACCGGCGCCGCCTGCGGTGGCTCGTCGTTCGGTTCGTTCTCCAGCACCTCCGGCGCGTCGCCGACGGTGAAAAACGCCGGAGCGGCAAGCACGTCGTCGCCGAACGGGAATTGCCAGCGCATAAGTTGCCACGACGGGTCGCCCGTCAAATCGACGGTGTGAATGAACGGCTGGTCGAGCGTGCCGCCGCTGAAGGTGACGGGCACCTTCGACCCGCGCTGGCCGCCCAGGGGATACATGGCGGTGGCGAAGGCGATCGGCCCGATCCGCAACTGGTAGGTGGCGAAGTCGGCGCCGGCGTAGGTGAGGTCGCGGAGACGAAGACAGTAGCTGCCCGACTCAGGGAATGTGTAGACCAGGCGGTTGTCGGGGGCGATGTCACGCGGTGCGGCCGACTGCTGCGCCAGCTCGCGTCCGGCGGAGTCGAAGAGCGTGAGCACCGGCCGCAACGGCGAACCGAGCCGCTGGGCGAGCACGTCGAACACGACTCGCTGGCCGGCCGCCGCGTCGAAGCGAAACCAATCATGGTCGGCCGCCGCGAGCACGCCGGATACCCCGCAAGGCCAACGCACGGGCGTGGCCTCCGACAGGCTGTTGTTGTCTTCGTGCTCCTCGGTCTGGGGCCAGGGGTCGATGCGCACCAACTTGGGATTCGACAGGCCGTGCTTGGCCAGAAAGTAGCAGGCGAAAACACCGGGCGGAGCGTCGGCGGCCACTTCCACGGCCACACGCGCTTGCTTGGCCTCGACGGCGAGAACTTTGGCCAGCTTCACTCCCGGCGGCCCGACAATGCGGTCAAGGTCTTCCAGACGCTCGCCCATGACGGTCACTTCCACGGTTTGTCCGCGGGCCAAGCCGGTCGGCTGCAAATGATGGATGGCGGGCATATCGTCGCGCAGCCGCTGGGCGACCATCTGGGCCCGCGCCGGCGATGCCGCCAGAAGCACCGCGAGAAAGAACGTCCGCCATGCCATGCGAAATTCCTAGCGACGCGCTGAAAGAATTGCGATACCGTGCCGAAACTATACCCCTACTTCGCCGCGGGGGTTTCAGTATTGTACCGTCGCCCGCGCCCTTCCGCTTGCGGAGCAAGCGGGCCACGTAGCCCGCTCGCTCCGCGAGCGGAACGGCTTTGCACCACCTGCTCAACGTTTTCCGTTCACGAGAGCGTTCCATGGCGTCGGCGCCCTTCCGCTTGCGGAGCAAGCGGGCCACTTGGCGCATAAAAAAGCCCTTCGCAGGCGGGGCAGGTACCTGGAAGGGCCGGTAGCCGGAGTTGCCTCCAGCCGCCGCGTAGCATTTTGAGAGCCATCCCGGTGCTTGTCAAGTGGTGAAAAAACAAAAACATCCGTTTCGGCCAAGCCGCGGCGCATGACCACCGCGCAGCAAAAAAGACGTGGCCGCTGCTGGCTTTTTTTGACAAGTTGCTGACTTGTCGCCAATTTGCTGACCTGCAAACTTTCGCTTGCATTTTTCAGCTCACGGTCACGTCTTACGGTAACGGACTTTTGGGCGATTCGTTTCCTTTCGGATTTGAAATCACCCCGCTGAGTTGGAAAGCCTTTCGGTTTTCGGTTCAGCTTAGGTCCGTTACTTAATTGAATAGTAGGCCTGTCCAGTGACCGAGAATAGCTGGACACATGTCTCTAACTCGGCAGCAGCTTGCGAAATTCGGCGAACAGATAATCGCTGTCGTGCGGGCCGGCCGAGGCCTCGGGATGATATTGCACGCTAAAAGCCGGCAGCCCGCGGTGGCGGACGCCTTCAATCGTGTCGTCGTTCAAATTCCGGTGCGTCACCTCCAACTCCGCCGGCAATGACGACTCATCCACCGCAAAGCCATGGTTCTGGCAGGTAATCTCAACCGCGCCGGTGAGCTGGTTCAAAACAGGCTGGTTCGCTCCCCGATGGCCGAATTTGAGCTTGAACGTCCGCGCTCCGCAGGCCAGCGACAAAAGTTGATGCCCCAGGCAGATGCCGAAGACGGGCGCCTTGCCCAGCACTCCGCGGATGGTGTGGATGGCGTAAGTCAGCGGTTCCGGGTCGCCGGGGCCGTTGGAGAGGAAGATGCCGTCGGGCCGCTGGGCCAGCACTTCGTCGGCCGTCGCCGTGCCGGGCAGCACGGTCACACGGCAGCCCAGCGAACGCAAATGCCGGGCGATGTTCCATTTCATGCCGTAGTCGAGGGCCACCACGTGCGGCAACCGGGCGCTTTCGGGCGCGACGGTCTCTCCGCTCAGCTTCGACCAGGGGCTCAGCTCTTCGGTCCACGCACGGATGCCTTCGGGCACAACTTCCCGCACCAGGTCGCGGCCGACCAGTCCGGGACTTGCCTGGGCCTTGGCCACCAGGCTGCGGTCGTCGAGATCGACGGTCGACAGGACGCCTTTCATGACCCCTCGCGTGCGAAGCCGCCGCACCAAGGCCCGTGTGTCGATGCCGGCCAGCCCCACTACGCCGGCCGCCGCCAGATAATCATGCAAGTTGCCCGAAGCTCGGAAGTTGCTCGTTTGCCGGCTCAACTCGCGCACTACGAAGCCGGCGAGATGCGGACGCTGGCTCTCGACGTCTTCGCAGTTGACCCCGTAGTTGCCGATTTCGGGATAGGTCATCGTGACAATTTGCCCGCGATAGCTGGGATCGGTGACGATTTCCTGGTAGCCGGTCATCGACGTGTTGAAGCAGACTTCGCCATCGACTTCGCCGGCGGCGCCAAAGGAGACGCCGGCGTAAACAGTTCCGTCTTCGAGTGCGAGCTTGGCAGGTTGGGTCATGGTTCCGGATCTGCGGGCAGGGCGGCGGTGCTTAAAGTCGTCCAGTGGAGTTGCCCGATAGCTGTTTACGGCTGTGGGTCTCCGGGCGAAGCAAACCACGGTTTGCCAGTCCGGACAGCCTCTGATGAGGGCCCTTGTACCGGCGAACAAGGGCCCTCAGTTTTTTTCTCCGCGCGACAAAAGTATACCCAGCCGGTCGGGCCGGGAAAAGTGGCGGCTTCGGGCCGGTCCCCGTAGCCCTTTCACTCCGCGAGACCCGTGGTTTCTACTCGCCGGCGCCACGCAACCGAAGCACCGCTTCGATCGCGAGCTTGTCCGGATCGTCGGCCATGCGAAGCACAAACCGGTCGAGCTGAGCGAGCAGATCGAGCAAGGCTTGCACGGCGGTTTCCGCTTCGGGGCGGCTGTGTCCTTGGCCGAGCATGTTTTGAGTGATCAACAGCTCTTGATTGTCGGCCAAAATGGCGGCCAGCGGCGCGGCCTCGATGGTGAAAGCCGTGTTGTCCTTCAGCGCGGCGGCCGTTCCGCCCGGTTTCAACGCATCGACGACCTGCCGCACGATTCCGACCGTCGAGCCAAGCACAAAATGATCGTCGATTCGGGCGCAGGCCGGGCCAAAGTTGTACTGCACGGGAGCCTTGTCCTTGGCCACCTTCGCGTTGTGCAGATACGCCGACTTGGAGATCGTCGTGCCTCGATACTCTTCGGTCGACAACAGCAACTGCGGCTTGCCCTGCTGTGCTCCCGTGATATTGACGATGCCGATGATCTTTTGATAGGCCATCAGCAGTTCGGGGGCGAAGTCGTCGGGGTGCTTGAGTTTGAACACCAGGCCGAAGGCCGGCAGCTTCAAGGCGGGCGTCGGTTTGTCGGCCCCATATTCCTGCCTAGCAACGATCAATTGCACGGGCGCGTCGAGCTCGCCGAGCACCTCCGGACCAAAATCGCGGCCGGAGAAGAACAGCCCGAACTGCGTGTCGGCCTGGGCGAACCTGGCAACGACCGTTTCGTCGAACAACTCGTCGCGGGCCAGCCACAGACCCGCCAAGTCGCGGAACATGGTGAAGGCGCCGATCGTGCCCGGCGGCATGAGCGCCGTTTCGTCGGCTTGGCGGGCAAAGAACCACGCCCGTGAAGCGCTCGTGGTCGAAGCCTGACGCGGCAGCTCCGTCCGCAGCCGCAAAGTATCGGCGTCATAGCTGACCGACGACGTCACGTAGGGGGCTTGCTTGATCGCTTCGATCACGCCGGCCAGCAACAGTTCGATCAGCGGATTGTCGGACCGTTTATTCAGCGCCTGTTGCACGTGGGCGTCTTGACGAAGGGCGGCGAGATTGAGCCACGACCAGCCGAGGGCCCCGGCAGGCTGCTTCGACCGGCACTGCGCGAACTCGGCGTTGGCGGCCAGATTCTTCGCGGCGGGGTCGCGATAACGGTCGATCGCCGACTTCAGAACCTCCGACTTGTTGCTGATGAGGAGTAGGTCGTCGACGACGACGTGCATTGCGTCGCCACCGAAGCTCCAGCCGGTGAAGCCCTGGTACTCCTTGGATTTGACGGGCGATGGGCGGCCGTTCATTTTGGCGTCGGCCTCGATCAGTTCCGCCAGGGTACCGTTCAACTTGGCCAACAGGCCGGGATTGCGGCTGCGGATGGCGATCAAGCCCGATTGGGTCGCCGGATCGAAATTCGCCGAAACGCCCCCGCCCAACAGATCACGCACGGCCGCCTCCCAGGTGGTTCCCAGCCGCGTTTCCAGCACTCCCACCACGGCCTGGAGCTGCTGATACTGATCGCTCCGCAGGTATTTTTGATAGCCTTCGACGTTTTCCAGCAGCTTGCGCGTCTTGGACGCCAGAGCGAAATCGAGCAGCGGTCCAGGATTGGCCAGCTCCGCATACCAAACCGCCGTTTCGGGCGCGAGCTTCGCCGCGTCGGTCGCTTGGCCACGGGCGACGGAATCACACAAACCAACCAGGCAAACCAGCAACAGAGCAAATCGGCGACGCATTCGGTTCTCCGTGAGAGACGGCGGGCAACGGTGCGAAAAAGAGGGCGGTCGTCGGAATGTACCCGGAAGGTGGGCCGTGGGTTTCAAGTTTCTTGCGATCGAGCACGTCGACTATCGAACCCGCTTCCGTTTCCGTGTCGGTGGCCGCCTTCGACCGCCTCGGCGGCGGCCAGGCCCGTCAACGTCGCCATCGCCGTTGCCTGGAGCCGGACAGGTGCCCTACAATGGATCAGTTCAGGTTCATACCAGGACGACCAATGATTGCACACATGCCTCCCGCCGATTACGTGGATCCGGTTATCGAGGTTTACAAGAAGGACGTTGACCGTTCGTTGCTGCGCGAGAATCTGAAACTCAGCGTCGCGGAGAGGTTCGAAAAGTTCATGCATTTTATGAACTTTGCAGCCGAGCTGCGAGAAGCAGGAGCGTCGCGCGAGGCTCGGCGCAGCGAATGAGCCTCACGTTTGAAGCATTGTTGCCCGTCTTGGTGAAGGGCGAGGTGCAATTCATCGTTATCGGTGGAGTGGCGGGCATCGCGCACGGCGCGGCCCGCGCGACGTACGACGTTGATGTTGTCTATGCACGCGCCCCGGAAAACATCCGGCGTTTGGTGGCCGCCCTCGAATCGCATCAGCCGTACCTTCGCGGCGTGCCGCCTGGATTGCCGTTCAAATGGGACGAGCCGACCGTGCAGGCGGGACTGAATTTTACGCTGACCACCAAGATCGGCGACCTTGACTTGCTGGCCGATGTCACTGGCGGCGGCTCGTATGAACAGGTGTTGCCATTTTCCGAGGAGTTGGAAGCGTTCGGCGTAAAGTGCCGTTTCGTGAGCCTCGAAAAACTCATCCAATTGAAGCGAGCCGCGGGACGCCCGAAGGATTTCGAGGCAATCGCCGAGCTGCAAGCGCTCTTAGAGGAGCGACGGTCGGGATCTGATGCCACCAGCTAAGCATCGGCGGTCTTGATACGTCACGCCGCGCTCCGTTCTTTTGAAACTCGCCGCCCTCGCGTCGGGTATCTCTATCTGAACAGACCTAACTCCGGTGAGATGTGCGATGGCGGCCCAAGCCCACGATGGATCGAATCCCCTGGCAGGCG
The DNA here is from genome assembly GCA_035533075.1 of Pirellulales bacterium. Lineage (NCBI taxonomy): Bacteria > Pseudomonadati > Planctomycetota > Planctomycetia > Pirellulales > Pirellulales bacterium. Next base: position 37,774 of record DATLUO010000039.1, read on the forward strand.
TCGAACCCGCCTGGGCCTGGGCGCCTTATCAGCCCGACGCCAAGACTCCCTGGACGCGCGAATTGGCCAGCCATCTTTATCGCAGGGCGGGCTTCGCCGCCCGTTGGGCCCAGCTCGAAGAGGCGCTCGCCGTGGGGTGCCAGGCGACCGTCGATCGCTTGCTGTCGGGCGGCCCCGACACAGAAAGCTTTTATCACGAGGCCGCGCGATCGGTCGAGTCGCTGCTGGGCTCGGGCAATCCACAACAATTAGCGGCCTGGTGGCTCTATGTGCTGGTCCACTCGCCGCACCCGTTGCGCGAGCGGCTCACGCTCTTTTGGCACGGTCACTTCGCCACCTCGGCCGCCAAAGTGACCGATCTACGGATGATGTATGCCCAAAACTCGCTGTTCCGCCAGCACTCGCTCGGCCGCTTTGGGGCCATGCTCGACGACGTTTCCAAAGACCCGGCTATGCTCGTCTGGCTCGATGCGACCACCAATCACAAGGCCCGTCCGAACGAGAACTTTGCCCGCGAGGTGATGGAACTCTTCTGCCTGGGTATCGGCAACTACAGCGAGCACGACGTTAAAGAGGCCGCCCGGTCGTTCACGGGCTGGGAATTGAGGCAAGAGAAGTTCCGCTTCAACCGCTACCAACACGATGTCGGCCAGAAAACGGTGTTGGGCCAGACCGGCGCCTGGACCGGTGACGACGTGTTGCGAATCCTGCTCGGCCAGCCGGCGACGGGCCGCTTTCTGGCGCGCAAGCTGTTTCGATATTTCGTCAGCGAGACCGCAGAGCCGCCCGCCGCCTTGCTTGAGCCTCTGGCCGCGGGGCTGCTCCAGCGCGATTATGATTTGGGTTGGCTCGTGCGCACCGTGCTTGGCTCGAATTTGTTTTATTCGCCCTATGCCGTGCGGCAGCGGGTCAAAGGGCCGGTGGAATTGGCGGTGGGGCTGTTGCGATCGCTGGAGGCGTCGGTCAATACTTACGCGCTGCATGAAGACCTGCAGAAGCTGGGCCAGGGCCTTTTTTTTCCGCCGAACGTGAAAGGCTGGGATGGCGGCACTGCCTGGATCAACTCCTCGACGCTCGTCGGACGCGCCAACCTGGTGTGGGCGATTGTGAGCGACGATGGCCGGATGAAAACTCGCGTCGTTGCGGACCGGCTGGCCGCCCTGGCCGGCGCCCCACAACCGGCGGCGAAGGCGGCGCGATTGGAAGAGTTGTTGTTGGCCTGTCCGCTGCCGGACGCCGTGCAAGTGCAGCTTGCCTCGATCGCCTCGGCCGGCGACGGCGGCGAGCGACAGCGGCTCGCGAGGCTGATTCACGCCGTCGCCACATTACCAGAATATCAATTAGGGTAGAAACAATACCTTGTCGGCCAGCCGTACTCGGAGATGCAAATGCAAACGCGACGCAAGTTTCTGCAAACCACCCTTGGCGGCTCGATGCTGTTGTCGACCGGACTCAGCGCACCGGCCTTTCTGGCCCGCGCCGCCCACGCGGCCCAAGGCGCGTCGGGCGAAAAGGTGCTCATCGTCGTGCAGTTGAGCGGCGGCAACGACGGGCTGAACACCGTCGTGCCTTATGCCGACGAGGCCTACGAAAAAAACCGCATCGTGCTGCGAATACCCAAAGATCAGGTGCTGAAGATCGATTCGCAGGTGGGGCTGCACCCGCAGATGACCGGCTTCCGCAAGCTGATCGAGAGCGGCCGATTGGCCATCGCGCAGGGCGTCGGCTACCCAAACCCCGATCGCTCGCACTTTCGCTCGATGGATATCTGGCACACCGCCAGGCCCGAAGTCGAAGACAAGCGCGACGGTTGGCTGGGCCGCTGCCTCGATTGTTCGGCCGGTGCGGCGGGCGGCGATGTGCCCGCTCTCCATTTGGGCCCCAGCCCCTCGCCCTTGGCGCTGGCCAGCTTGAAAACGGCGGTGCCCTCCATCGAGTCGCTGGAAAGCTTTCGGCTCAGGGCCGACGGCGGCGCTTTGCCGCTGCCGTCGCTAAGCAAACTGGCCGAGGCGGCCCGGCCCGACGCGCCCGAGCTTTTGGAGTTGATGCGTCACAGCGCGCTTTACGCTTATGCTTCGAGCCAGGAAGTGCAACAGGTGCTCAAGCAAGAAAAAGAAGCCTCGCCGTATCCCGCCTTCGCGTTGGCGCAAAAACTCAAGCAGATTGCGCAACTCATCGACGCCGGCCTGAAAACGCGAATCTATTATGTCTCGCACGACGGCTTCGACACGCACGCCAACCAACTCGGCGGGCATGCCGCTCTGCTGGGCGAGCTTTCGGCTTCGGTCTCGGCTTTTGTGGAAGACCTGGCGCAGCGCGGCCAACTCGACCGCGTGCTCGTGCTGTGCTTCTCCGAATTCGGCCGGCGCGTGCGCGAAAACGCCAGTCAAGGCACCGACCACGGCACCGCCGCGCCGGTGTTTCTGGCCGGCGCCGGCGTGCAACCGGGCGTGATCGGCTCTCAGCCCAGCTTGACCGATCTGGACGGCGAGGGCGATTTGAAATTCCACACCGACTTCCGCCGCCTTTACGCCACGCTGCTCGAAAGCTGGCTCCGTTGCTCCAGCGAAGCCGTGCTGGGCAAGAAGTTCGAGCCGCTCGGCATCTTTAAAGCCTGATATGGCACACGTTCTCGCCGTCCTTCGCTACTTGGTGCGGCCCATGCATGCTCGAGCTGCCGCACATGGAAGATATCTGGAAAGCCAATCGAGCACGTGATGATTTCGCTATGCTCGTGGTCGGCCGCGAAGAAACCGACGACTCGGTAACGGAATTCAAGCATAAGCGGAACTACTCCTTTCCCATCGCGGCCGATCCGGAGGGTGCTGCATATTCGCTGTATGCGAAAGAATTGATTCCGCGAACCTATCTCATCATGCGGGACGGCACGATCTGCTTTGCCAGCACCGGTTTTCAAGAGGACGCTCTTGCGGCACTCAAGGCGGAACTCGCCAAACAGCTCGGTGCATCGCCCTAGCCTGGATGCCCATAGTGCCGTATTCACCTAAAAGTCGGCCCCGCCGATCCAACGGGCTCGGGGACCCTTGCCGCGCCAACCAAGCAGCCCGGCTAAAGCCGGCTCAAGATTATTGATGATGTTCGTCCACCACCAGCTAAAGCTGGTGGCAAACACGACGGCTCTCGCGGAACAAAACAACTGCGAGCGCCGGCCCGCCCCGCAGCTCACTCCCCCACTTCGACCACCGCCTTGATGACGCCGCTTTCGGGCCGGGCGTACGTCGGAAAGACCACGATCAACTCGTCGAAGGCCGTGCGGTGCGTGATCCACGGGCCGGTGTCGAGCCGGCCCTCCTCGATCAGCCGGATGATCCGCGCGAAATCCTTCGACAACGCGTTGCGCGAGCACAACAGCGTTCCCTCGGGACGGTGAAACACGGGATGGCGGAAACGCACCTCGTCGGTCGTGATGCCGACGAACACCAGCCGTCCGGCGTGTGTGATCAGGCCGAAGGCGTTCGACATCGACGCGCAATTGCCGGTGGCATCGATCACCACGTCGGGCAAGTGGCCGTCGGTCAGCTCTCGCAACTGCGGTTCCAGGGCGTCGGACATTTCGAGCGTGTGCTCCACGCCCATCACGCGGCGGCAGAACTCCAGCCGCCCCGCGTTGACGTCGAGCATGATGATCTTGGCGCCGGAGAGCTTGGCGAACTCCAAGGTGGCCAGCCCGATGGGGCCGGCGCCGATGATCAAGCACGACTCCTCCGCCTTGAGCGCCGCCCGATCGACCGCGTGGCAACCGATGGCCAAAGTCTCAACCAAGGCAAGCTGCTCGAAGGCCAGTTGCCGCGAGACGTGCAGCTTTCGGGCGGGCACGAGAAAGCGGGGCCGCAAGCCGCCGTCGCAATGAACGCCGAGCGTCTGGTGCTTCTCGCAGCAGTTGGTGTGGCCGCGCAGGCAGGCATAGCACTTCTGGCAGTTGATATAAGGCTCGACCGAGCAGCGGTCGCCGGGCTGGACGTTGGTCACGTCGCTCGCCACGGCCAGCACTTCCACACCCAGCTCGTGGCCGGGAATCCGCGGATAGCTGAAGAACGGCATCTTGCCGAGATAGCCGCCGATGTCGGTGCCGCAGATGCCGACGGTATGCACCTTGACCAACGCTTCGCCGGGGCCGGGCTTCTCCGGTGCGGGCACGTCGACGCGCTTGAACTGCTTGGGAGCTTCCAACGAGATCGCCTTCATCACTACCTCGACTCGATGGCCATGCGGTGCGTCGGCACGGGCCGGCCGGGACGGAAACTTTGCATATTGTTGAGCCGCCAGAGCATTTGATACTGCGCGCCGAGCGCTTGCACGTTGGTCTGCACAAGCTCGCTCAGCAGCTCGGGGGCGATGGCCACTCGGGCGTTCACCGTCAGCTCCGCGGCGCGTACGGTTGCCCCGGAAGCGAGCGACAGCTCCACCTGCGAGTCGGAACTGACCAGGTTCGCGATGGCCGTGGCATCGTCGGACGCGGCCAACACCTTGAGATGGGCCGGCTCCGCCGAAACCCGCCCGCACGCCCTGGCGATGCGGCCCACAAAGTCGAGGGCCAGCTCGTCCAGCCGAAAGGGTTCATCGCGCTCGACGGTCACCTGGCAGTTCAACCAGCCCAATTCGGCCTCGCCCGCGGCGTAAATATCGTAATCGACGTCCGGCGTCGGCGAGCGCGACGCCGGGCGCTGGAGTGCCGCGGTCAACGCCTCGAAGCCTTCGCCGCTGCGAGCGCTGACCGCAAGCAACTCTTTGCCCGGATACCGCTCGCGCACCTGCCCCAGCAACTCCTCGCGGCACTCCGCTTCCAGCCGGTCGATCTTGTTCAGCACGATCAGATCGGCCTCTTCGAGCTGCTTCAAAAAAATGTAAGCGGCCTTGGGCGAGAAACCAAGACCGGGCTGATCGGACAGAATCTTGCGTCCATGCTCGGGCTTCAGCAGCACGGCCAGCGGGGCGATTTCATATTCGTCGCCGTGCAGCGAGCGCAGCGGCTCGATCACCGTGGCCGCCAGGTCGGTGCAGCTTCCGACCGGCTCGGCGATGATGACGTCGGGCTGTCCGTGGGCGGTCAGCCCCTCGACGGTGGCGACCAGATCGTTGAACTTGCAGCAGAAGCAGGCCCCGGTGACTTCTCCCACCTGAAAGCCCTGTGCCCGCAACGATTCGGTGTCGACCAGGCCATACGCCTGATCGTTCGTCACCAGCCCGACGCGCAGACCTTGAGAGGTCCAATGCCGCGTCAGCCGGGCGATGGCCGTGGTTTTGCCCGCTCCCAGAAAACCACCGACCATTGCAAATCGAATACGTCTCGTCATCGCCGCCTGCGTGCTCAATCGGCCTACCATCTACTGTTCGCGTCGCCAGCGTTTTAGACTAGACGATGTTTCCGCCTTACGCTAGGACACCGTTCACTTGCCATGCCTGATTCCTCCCACGACAGCGGACCTCTCTTCGACGACAGCCCGCTTGTGCCGCCCGGCTGGCCGCCCGACGACCCTGAAGTAACGGAAGCAGTCAACCGGGCAATGGCCGACGGAAGCTGGGGCCGTTATCACGGACCTCATCTTCCGCGGCTGGTGGAGGCGCTGGCCGAGTTCTTTGGTCTGCCGCACGTTTATCCCTGCTGCTCCGGAACCTTCGCGGTCGAGTTGGCGCTGCGGTCGGTGGGGGTTGGGTCAGGCGACGAGGTGATCCTGGCCGGCTATGACTTTCCGGGCAACTTTCGGGCGATCGAAGCGATCGGCGCGCGGCCCGTGCTGGTCGACGTGCATCCGCTGAATTGGAACCTCGACCCCAGCCGGCTTGCGGCGGCCATCGGCGACCGCACGCGGGCCGTGCTGGTGTCGCACCTGCACGGCGGCCTGGTGCCGATGACCGCCGTAGTCGACGTTACCCTGCGGCACGGCCTGGCGGTCGTCGAAGACGTCTGCCAGGCTCCGGGAGCCGTTGTCGAAGGCCGCCTGGCGGGCACGTGGGGCGACGCGGCGGTGCTTTCGTTCGGAGGAAGCAAGTTGCTGACCGCAGGACGCGGCGGCGCCATTTTCTCTCGGCGTGCCGATGTGCAGCAACGGGCCAAGGTGTTTTGCGAGCAGGGCAACCATGCGTTTCCACTTAGTGAGTTGCAGGCGGCCGTGCTCCTACCGCAGGTGGCGAAGCTGCGCGAGCGCAACGAGCGGCGGCGGGCCGCGGTGCGGCACCTTTTGAGTCGCTTGCGCGATGCGGCATGCCTGCAACCTCTTGAGAACATCGCCCCTTCGTCCACGCCCGCCTATTACAAGCTTGGTTTTCGCTATGTTCCACCGGGCGGCGGCCGAACACGGGCGGAACTCATCGCGGCGGCCCAGGCGGCGGGCGTGGCGATCGACGCCGGCTTTCGCGGGTTCCTGCATCGCAGCGAAAAGCGGTGCCGCATCTCCGGCGAGCTTGTCGAGTGCCGTCGAGCGGCCGATTCAGCGCTCGTGCTGCACCACCCCCTGCTGCTGGCGCCGCTGGCCGCCCTCGACCGCGTCGCGGATGCACTGCTCCGGGCGGCGGGCCGAATGGAATGAGCCCTTGACGGAACGCCGCGCAGCGCGCTGACTAAGGGTTCTTGTTTGGTCAGCAAGGTAGGGTGGGACCAGCGAGCTTGCGAGCGCCGGCCCACCATTATTAGGCGTCGGGCGTCAGGCGACAGGCATCAGGTTGTTGGTCCTGACGCCTGAAACCTGACGCCTCAAATCGGTGGGCCGGCGCTCGCAAGCTCGCTGGTCCCACCCTACCAGGAACGAGAAGATCCGCAGCCGGGAGCAACCATGAAAACTGCCGTCATTGCCATTACCAAGCACGGCGCGGCCTTGGCGCGCAAGCTCGAAGGCGATCGTTACATCTCGGCCAAGTTCCGCAGCGACGAGCCGGCCCATTACTTCGAGAAGCCGATCAAGGAACTGACGGCCGAAATCTGGCCGCAATACGAAGCGCTGGTCTACATCGTGTCGCTGGGGGCGGTCGTCCGCACGATCGCGCCCTTTCTCAAAGACAAGCACGTCGATCCGGCCGTGATCGTGGTCGACGACAAGGCCAACTTCGCCATCAGCGTGCTGTCGGGCCACGTCGGCGGCGCCAACGTGCTGACCGAGCAGATCGCCGGCCGGCTGGCCGCCCAGGCCGTGGTGACCACGGCCAGCGATGTGGGCAAGACCATTCCCGTCGATATCTTGGGCCGCGAGCTGGGGTGGACCACCGAGTTGGACCAGAACATCACCAAGGTCAGCGCGGCGGTGGTGAACGAAGAGCCGATCGCCTTCGTGCAGGAGACCGGCGAAACGAACTGGTGGCGCCGCGACACGCCGCTGCCCAAAAACATCCAGCTTGTTTCGCTCGACGACGCCCGGCGGTTCAAGACGGCGTTGATCGTCACCGACCGGTTGGTGGAGGAGGAGTTTCTTTCCAAGGCGGTGCTTTATCGTCCCAAGTCGCTGGTGCTGGGCATGGGCTGCGACCGCGGAGTGACCCTCGAGCAGGTCGAAGAGTTCGTCTTTGCGACCCTCCAGCAACACAGCCTCTCGTTCACATCCGTGCGCAATCTGGCCACGGTCGATTTGAAGCAAGACGAGCCGGCGCTGGTCGAGTTCTGCGCCAAGCACAAGCTGCCGATGGTCTGCTACGCAAGCGAGCAACTCAAGAAGGTCGCCGCTCCGAACCCATCGGCCACAGTCGAGAAATACGTCGGCACGCCCGGCGTCTGTGAACCGGCCGCCTTGCTCAGTTCCGAAGGCGAACTGATTGTGCCGAAGCAAAAAGCGCCGATGCTGACGCTGGCGGTAGCGAGGGTGGGGTTCTAATCGCGGTGCTTCACAGCTTCTCCAGGTAGGCAAGAGTTCCTCAGCCCCGTTGCCGAAGATTGCCTAAACGGCCCCGGCGCGGTTTAATGCCTCCTTCGCTTTCGCAGGAGACATCATGCCAGGCAAATTGTTGCTGGTCGGCTTTGGGCCGGGCCAACACGACCATCTCACGTTCCGCGGTCGGGCGGCCATCGAAGAAGCCGAAGTCGTCATCGGCTACACCACTTACATCAAGCTGGTCAAGTCGCTCTGCGAAGGCAAGCAGGTGATCTACACCGGCATGACCGAAGAACTCAGCCGGGCACGCAAGGCCATCGACCTGGCCTACGAAGGCCGCCGCGTGGCCCTGATTTCGTCGGGCGACGTCGGCGTGTATGGCATGGCCGGCCCCAGCTTCGAGATTCTCAAAGAACGCGGCTGGCGGCGGGGCGAGGGAATCGACGTGGAGGTCATCCCCGGCGTGACGGCGGCCAGCTCGTGTGCCAGCGTGCTGGGAGCGCCGTTGATGCACGACTTCTGCACCATCAGCCTTTCCGACTTGCTCACGCCCTGGAACTTGATCGTCGAGCGAATCGACGCCGCGGCCAAGGCCGATTTCGTCGTGGCGCTCTACAACCCCAAGAGCGGCCGCCGCACCAAACAAATCGTCGAGGCCCAGCGGATCCTGCTTCGCTACCGCTCGCCGAGCACGCCCGTGGGCCTGGTGAAATCGTGCTACCGCGACTTGCAGAAAGTGGTGCTCACCACGCTCGACGACATGCTGAACCACGAGATCGGCATGCTCACCACGGTGATCGTGGGCAACAGCCGCACGTTCACCTTCGAGGGGCTGATGGTCACGCCCCGCGGCTATCAGACGAAGTACGATCTGGAAAGCGTCGATCATGGCACCGTCGAGATGATGCGGCGGCAGTTGGCTGAAAAACCGGTGCCCGGCCGGTCGCTCAAGACCTACGGCACGCTGTACGGCATCGGCGTCGGTCCCGGTTATGCGAAGTATCTCACGCAGCAGGCCCGGCAGGCGATCGAACGGGCGGCCTGTGTCTTTTATCCCCGCGGCAACTCGACCGACGAGAGCCTGGCGTTGAACACCATCGAGTCGTTCATGCGCAAGGACGCCCGGATCGAAGAGCTGATGTTTCCGATGACCAAAGACCGAGATTTGCTGGCATATTATTGGAACCTGAACGCCCAGAAGGTGGCCGACGTGCTGGCCACCGGTCAGGACGCGGCCTTCATCACGCTGGGCGATTCGACGATGTACAGCACGTTCATCTACGTGGTGAAGACGCTGCGCGAGACGTTGCCCGACGTGCCGATCGAGACGGTGCCGGGCATCTCCAGCTTTTCGGCGGCGGCGGCGATGATGAACCTGGCGATCGGCGAGGGGACCGAGCGTGTGGCGATCGTACCGGTCAACCGCGACGTGTCGAACGTCCGCGACGCCTTGGAAGCTTACGACACGGTGGTGCTGCTCAAGGCCGGCTCGAAGCTCAACCGGCTGGTGGCGTTGCTGGAAGAAACGGATCTGATCGACCATGCCGTGATGTTCAGCTACATCGGCACCGAAGACGAGCGCGTCGAGACCGACCTGCGCCGCTTCCGCAACGAGACGGCCGGCTATATGACGCTGATCATCGTGAAGAAGTCGCGAACGTTTCAGGTTGACGACGAAGATGTTGTACCGTGTTAGAAAGAGTGGGTCGTTCGTTTTGGGGTGTCGAGGTCGCTGGCCGAATGGAATGCCGCAGCAACGAGTCGCTCGCTCATTTGCGCGTGGCCGTGGTCGGCTATGGCTCGATCGGGCGACGCCACTGCGATAACCTTGCCGAGCTCGGCGTCGGCCGGCGGTTGCTTGTGCGCCGAAACGGCGACGTGAATCCGGCGTTGACCCCGCCCGACGATGCGGAGGTGGCGCGGTGCGCGCGGGAGGCCATCGATGCCGGCATCGATCTGGCCATCGTCTGCACTCCGACGTCGTCGCACACGAGCACCGCGCGGCAGTATCTGGCCGCCGGCATACCGCTGCTGATCGAGAAGCCGCTTTCGCACTGCCTGGCCGACGCCGAACACTTCACGCACGAAACCCGCGCGGCGGGCACCGCGGTCGGCATGGCCTATTCGATGCGCTACCACCCGGCCTATGTCTTGGCGCGCGATTACGTCCGCCAGAATCGGCTGGGCAGAATCGAACGTGCCCGCTTGTGGTTCGAAAGTTACTTGCCCGACTGGCACCCCTGGGAAGATTATCGCCAAAGTTATGCGGCACGGGCGGACTTGGGCGGCGGCGTGCTGCCGACTCTCGACCACGAAATCGACCTGGCAAATTGGTGCTTCGGGCCGCCGGAAAAGACGTGCGGCGCGTCTCGGCGGAGCGGCGCGCTCGAGATCGACGTGGATGACGCGGCCGAGATCAGGCTCAACTACGCTACGCACGACGTCGAAATCAGTCTGAGTTTTGGCCGTCGCGAGCGCCGGCGTGGATTTGAGTTTGCCGGCAGCGAGGGACGGCTGACGTTCTCTTTCGAGCGGCAGCGACTTGAATTTTGGCCCGCAAAGGGGTCGTTGCCCGAAGTGCTCTGGGAGCGGCCCGATTTCGACGTCAACGCGATCTACGTGGCCATGTTGCGCGACGCACTCGATGCGATTGTCGACGGCCGCGAGCCGCCCGTTCCCTTGAGCGCCGGCTTGGACGCGCTCCGCGTCGTCGATGCCGTGCGACGCGGCGGCAGCTAGCGGGCCCTAGCTGGGCAGATCCAAGAGCTGCCGCTTCTTGTCGACCAGCTTGGCATATTCGGCGCTGGCCCAGACGGCCGGCATCACGGCCTGCAGCGACGCTCCCTTGGCTGAGTATTGGCCGTAGACCACCAGCATGCCGACGTGCTCGTAGCCCACGCCGCACTGCGACAGCAGGTTGCGTTGCAGCAGCGCGTTCTCAATGGTCAACGCCGAGCTGAGATTTTGCACCGGCGGCTTGTCGCCCGACAGCCAGAAGTAATCTTCGTCGACCGCCACGTTGCGGCTCTCGGCCAGCTCCCACCGCGGGTCGTATTGCCACGGCGACTGCGCCAATGCCTGTGCCTCGCCCCAGTCGATGGCGTAGGGCGAATAATAGGTCAGCGGCGCGTAGCCAACCGGCTGGATGCGCAGCATCGATCATCCTTCGAGCGGATTTGCTGGTTGCGAGATGTGACGGTTGTGCCGCCGGCCGCGGAGACGATTGCGGGGAGAATTCCCCAACGCGAAGGGCAACCTTCGCCGCGGACGGACTGGGCCTTATTCCAGCCTAGTTCGCGCCCGGCAAGAAGCAAGCAAAAACAGCGGCGGCTGATGATCGAGAACCACAATCCCGCCGGGCCTTACGCCGCGCGGGCTGGGATTTGCCGTCGGCAAGGAATCAGGCAGCCGCGGATGTTCCGCGCAAACCTTCGGCCATACCGGTCCGACGGGCACGCTCTGTTGGGCCGATCCTGCCCGTGACGCTGCTGTGCGTGGGCTTGAGCCTGTGGTGCATTCCTGCCGCTGCCCTGTTCCCTGCCCCTCCTTGCTTCCCGAATTGGCAACCGCTAGCATGCTTCGCTACGCGCTAGAACCTCCTCGGGGCCTTGTGACATGGCCGCAGATCAGCGCACGCCTGCCGCGCGGTTCGCCGAGGCCGAAAAGTGCCTATATTTTGGTGAAGGGTGCATGTCAAGGGAGTCAAGATGATCCGACGAGAACCGAGCCGCCGCAAGCGGGACAAACGAGCGGTCAAGAAACCCGGACAAAAGAGATCCGAACAGACGATTAGCGAAACGCTGGCTGAACTCGACCGGGTGGAAACCGCTTCACCCAAGGCCAAGCCGCTGATTGATTTGTTCCGAGATTGGCTTACCGACGAGTCGGGTTACGACGAAGAAACCTGGCCCAAGTTGAAGAATGCCTTGAATCGCGAACGCGCACGCGTCGGCGCTCGGAGGCTTTTCGATGCCTGACGTCGTCCTGCTCGACGCAGGACCGCTGGGCATGGCGTCCCACCCTCGCCCCAGCTCGGAAATTCTCGCCTGGATGTCGCGACATTTCGCGGCCGGTGTGGAGTTGCTTGTGCCTGAGATCGCCGATTATGAGGTTCGCCGCGAGTTGTTGCGGGCAAACCGGCTGCAGGGAGTTAATCGGCTTGATCAGTTGAAAGCGAGGTTGGGATATTTGCCGATTACCACCGACGCCATGCTGCGCGCCGCCGAGTTGTGGGCCGACGCGCGGAAACGCGGGAAGCCGACCGCCAGCGATCCGGCATTGGACGCCGACGTGATACTCGCCGCTCAGGCACAGTGCATTCTTGGCAAAGACGTTGTGGTGGCCTCGTCGAACCCGAAGCATCTTGGCCGATTTGTTGCGGCCGACTTTTGGCAAAATATCGAGCCGTGACCCTCGCCCAGTGGAAGAGAGTTAGGGAGTACTCTGCTGATAGGCTACGGGCCTTTTGCCAAGCGCTTGAGCGTTCGGATATTGACTCAATGCGGCGATTCGCGGCCGAGGTGCCCGACCTCTTTCGCAAGCTTCATGAGCAGCAGTACCCGGACTGGGCCGTGTGCAATGCCGCTCAAGAATCTTCGCCAGAAGCAATTCGAACGTTGCTCGAGCTTGGAGCCGACATTAACGAGCAAGATTCCAACGGCGACACCGGCCTGTGCTGGGCCGTTATGGAAGGACGGCACGATGCCGCGAAGGTGCTTCTAGAAGGCGAGGCCGATCCAAATCTCGGTTGTCCGATTTTTCACGTGGCTTGCCAGGACGTGGAAGACCGCATCGGCGTCGCTGCCCTTTTATTGGACCACGGAGCCGATATCAACCAGCCGTTTCTTGTCGAAGGGCTGCCGCCGCGAAATGTCTTAAGCGAGGCGATATCGCGAGGTCATGAGGAATTGGTCGCGTTTCTTAAATCGCGCGGCGCCAAGCTGCCTGAAGGGCCGGCTGGCCGCGGCGAGCCTATAGAGCCAGATTTTGAGCCTGGGGATTATACCACCGAGATCGTGCGTCATTTCCGAAAACATTATGGCGACCCCCTGCCTGAAGTCGTTTACGAGATTGTCCCATCTTCCGACAGCCCCATCGAGGTGCATTACATTCCGCTGACCGCCAAGGGCGATTCCTCGGTCCTCTTCACCAGCGGTTTGGGCCCGGAAAAGGGACCCGGAAAAGGGGATAAGTCCCATTATTAAAGACCCGGAAAAGGGGATAAGCCCCATTATTAAATGGGACTTATCCCCTTTTCCGTGCCTTATTAAATGGGACTTATCCCCTTTTCCGGGCCTCCCCTTTTCCGGGCCCAAGTAAGTCAGAGACGTCATGGCGGCCATTGGCGAGCACCCACCAAAGCGCTAGGCCGCCTTGTTCGCCCCCAGGAATCGGCCCCGGAAAAGGGGACCCCGGAAAAGACCCCGGAAAAGGGGATAAGTCCCATTATTAAATGGGACTTATCCCCTTTTCCGGGCCATTAAATGGGACTTATCCCCTTTTCCGGGCTCTTTTCCGGGCTCGAAGGCGGAACGCGATTACCTGGAGGTGCTGACCGACCTGGTGGAAAAGTACGAGGCGGTGGCTTACCCGGCCGAGCCGGCCAGCGACGACGAGATGTTGGCCCACCTGCTGGACGCGCGCGGGATGAGTCAAACGGAGCTGGCGGCCAAGGTCGGTATCGCCGGTTCGACGATCTCGGAGGTGCTGCACGGAAAACGCAAACTGCGCCGTGAGCATATCGCCCGCCTGGCCGCGTTTTTCGGCGTCTCTCCGGCCGTGTTTGGTTCGAAGTAAACTTGCAATCAATTCTTTCGCGGCCCGCGCCGGGACTGGCCGTAAACCGCGGCGACGCCCCGACTTCTCACGAAGTCGGCTGCGCACCGGTGCGCAATGCGGATTCAGCCGGCTGCCGACCGCGACCACAACCTATTGTGGTCACGTTAGCACCAACCACTACATTTTGTGGTCTATAAAAGCTTGACAACAATAGGTTCACGGGTACACTTATCGCTGGTGGACCGCGAAATGCGTCATCCACGCTTTAACCGCCCAGTCAGGCAGGCGCCTGCCGGTCGCGTCACGCCGTCGAGGGACGCACAGACCAGGATCAAGGTCGAATCTTCAGAGCTTTGAGCCGCCCCGCGCAGCAATCGCGGCTCGATGCTGCGCGCCTGGATGAGAGATGAGAGATGAGAGATCAGGGATGAGGGATAGGCCCCCTCTTCCCTCGCTCGTCCTTTCCTGAACCCTGAACCCTGAACCCCGAACCCCGAACCCTCTACCCATGATCCCACCCATCCGCTTGGAGAAAGGCCAACCCATGAGCAACTACCGCAACCCGATTCAACGCTGGCCGGTCCGCGATGGCTACCGCGCCGTCGAACGCGTCTCCGATGTGGCCCTGATGCCCGCCGACGAAGTGCCCGATTCGCGCGTCGAATGGCTCTGGCCCGGAGTCATTCCCGTCGGGCACGTCACGCTGGTGGCCGGCGAACCGGCCAGCGGCAAAAGTTTTTGGATGGCCGACCTGGCCGCCCGTGTCAGCTTCGTTCGCCCCTGGCCGTACCGTGGCGATACGGCCGTAATCCAAAATCCAAAATCGAAAATCGAAAATGGCGCTGTCGTTCTGGTCAACTCCGACGATGCCTTCGCCGAGGTGCAGCAGCCGCGGCTGGCGGCCGCCGACGCGAACCTGACTCACGTGGGGCTGATGCGGCGCCTGCCGCCCGGCAGCCGGTACTCGCAGACATCTTTGGTCGGCCCGGTCATGAACCGCTTGCAGGCCGTGAAAGAGGCCGTCCAGGAAGCCGGCGACTGCAAGCTGGTGATCGTCGACGATCTGGCCCGCTTCGTCCGCAACGGGCTGGGCAAAGTGACCCGCGCCGATCTGCTGCTGGCGATCGACGGCCTGCGATGCATCGCGGGCGAGTGCGACGTGGCCGTGGTCGTCGTCTGGCGGTTGGAGCGGACCGGCCGGACCGCCGCGCGGATGCTGGAAAACCTGTTGCCCTCGGCGGCGATGGCCTGGCTGGTCGGCAACGACCCCTATCGGCCGCGGCTCCGCTGGGCGGTGGCGCTCCGGTGCCACTTCGGCCCGCTGCCTGGGCCGATGGCGTTTCATATTGAAGACCACAGCGTCGTTTGGGAGTCGCCGCCCGACACGGTGCCGGCGGATGTGATGGCGGCCTTTGTCCGCAAGAGCGAGCGGCGGCTGGAGCGCGAGCAGGCGGGCCGCTGGGCGCTGGAACGTCTGGCCGACGGACCGGTGGAAGCCAACACGCTGTTCGACGACGGCGAGGCGTTCGGTTTCAGCCCGCGGACGCTGCGCCGGGCACTGGGCGATCTCGGCCTCAAACCGAAGAAGCAGGGCAACGACGGGCCGTGGTGCTGGGCGCTCAAGGCAGAAGGCAAAAGGCAGAAGTCAGAAGAGAGGGAACAGGAGGAGTGCCAGCGTGTCGAGGTTGTTGGCTCGCCGTCTGCGGAGAGCGGTGACGGGACGGCCTGGGAAGGCCATCCTCCTATGCCGAGCGAAGATGGCCAACTCGCGACAAATGAGGAGGCCGTGCGCGCCGCCACGACCCTCAGCCCGGCCAGCTCCCAGAAGGAGAGGGAGAACTGCGCGAACAGCCCGGTGACTGCTGCTACGGCGGACGGCACACGGAGTGTGCCTGCTACTTTGGTCGAAGATGGCCAACTCGCGACAAATGAGGAGGCCGTGCGCGCCGCCACGACCCTCACCCCGTCCCTCTCCGAGCCGGAGAGCGAGGACTACCCGCCCTCGTTGGCCGAGTTCCCCATCACCGATGCCAGCACGTGCGACAACGACAGAATCACGATCGTCGTGCTGCGCCCCAGTTCGCCCGGCGCGGAGCTGTCGGCCGTGGATGCCGCGCCGCCGTAGGAGACGGAGAGAAAGAGAGACGGAGAGACGGCGCTGCAGTCTGAATCCCGGCGCGCCGCGAAACCCTGAACCCTGAACCCTGAACCCTGAACCCTGAACCCAAAGATGCAAGGAGATCCCATGCGACAAGAGCTGACTGTTCGACAACAGACTGCGTTGAATGCCAAGCTGGACCGACTCGGCCGGGCGGCGCATTTGGCACATGAGCGTGCCAAGGTGTGCGCGGCCAAACTGGTCGAAAACGCGGCCCGCGCCGGGCAGGCCCTCTGCAAAGCCCGCGACCTGTGCGACACCGACGACTGGGACGATTTCCTGGTCAACAAGTTCAAAGGCTCCGAGCGCACCGCGCAGCGCTACATGTACATCGCCCGGCACTGGACGCTGCTCAAAGCCGTCGCCCCGCCCGAAGCGCTCACCTCGGTGCGCAAGGCGACGCAGCTTCTCAATACGTTATTGGTCGGCGAACACTTGCCCGACGGCGCCGCAACGCGGCGCCGCAAAAAGCGGGCAAGCGGCAGGCTGCAACTTCCGGCCCCGCCGGCCGTGCCCGACTCGGCCGCTTCCGCCGCCGCGCCGGCGCCGGACCAGGCCCTAACCGTCGCGGCAGAAGATGACGAGCAGCGGACGGGACTGCGGCGGATGTACCGAGAGATGCAGCGGACGCTCGACGAGCTGAGCCACGAACTGACGGAGCTGACGCCCCGCCATTACCACGTGACGCACGCCATCGAGGCCATCCGTCGCGCGCGTTTTCACTTTTTCCAGGCCGGGCACACGCTGTTTTCCATTTCGGCCTCGGCCGCCGGTTCGGAGGAAAATTCACAAATGCATGGCCAGCAATAGGTTGCGACGAATCCGTGCGCTGCTTCTTGATTGCTGATGGCGTGTCTGCCGCCGCGCGCGGCGGGACGTAAAAAAACCGCCGCCGCGCGCGGCGGCGGTTTGACAAAAACCAATCCGCCACCGGGCGGCAGTTCAGGCAATATCTCACCAGCGCGCGCCGCATTTGCTAGAATCGCGTGGTAAAGCGTTTCAATCTTTACGAGCCCCATGTGAACAGAATCCTTTTTCGCCCCAGCGCGTTCTTGGTCGCGCTGTTGACGCTGCCGCTAGTCTCGCGGGCACGTGCTTGATTCACGCTCTCTTGTTGCCTAGAGTGATGCGGGGAGCCAGTCAGACATGCCGCCGGAGGTAAGGCCGGCGGTCGGTTCGATGCTCCAGTGTTTCACCCAAAAGAACACGCAACGCAATGGAACAACCATCTCTCGACCAACTCCATGGCGATGACGTCGCGGCGATCGACGCCCTGCGCGAGCATTACGCGCGCTTGAAAGCCGAGCTGGGCCGTGTGATCGTCGGTCAGGAACGGGTGATCGAACGGTTGGCGATCTGCCTGTTCGCCCGTGGACACGCTTTGCTGATGGGCGTGCCGGGCCTGGCCAAGACGCTGCTCGTCAGCAAGCTGGCCGAGACGCTCTCGCTGCGGTTCAGCCGCATCCAGTTCACGCCCGACCTGATGCCGATGGACATCACCGGCACCGATATTCTGCAAGACATCATCGGCGGGCGGCGCGAGTTCGAGTTTGTGCATGGGCCGATCTTCGCCAACATGGTGCTGGCCGACGAGATCAACCGCGCCCCGCCCAAGACGCAGGCCGCCATGCTGGAAGCGATGCAAGAACACAAGGTCACGGTGCTGGGCAAGACGTTCCGGCTCGAGCCGCCCTTCATGGTGCTGGCCACGCAAAACCCGATCGAGCAGGAAGGCACGTATCCGCTGCCCGAAGCTCAGCTCGACCGCTTTATGTTCTTCATCGAAGTCGATTATCCCGACGAGGTCGAAGAGATCGACATCGCCCGGCGGACCACGGGCGAGGCACTGCCCGATTTGCGGCACGTGCTGAGCGGCGACGAGATCATCGCCTGCCAGAGCCTGGTGCGGCGCGTGCCGGTGCCCGACCATATCTATGCCTATGCCGCCCGGCTGGTGCGCCGCACGCGGCCGAAAGACGGGACCGCGCCGGGCTGGCTGAAGCCGTTCGTGGCCTGGGGGGCCGGTCCGCGGGCCGTGCAGTACCTGGTGCTGGGCGCGAAGGCCCGCGCCGCGCTGTCGGGCAGCTACATGGCGCGGCTGGAAGACGTGCGCGACGTGGCCTTGCCCGTCCTCACCCACCGCGTCATCACCACCTTTGCCGCGCAGTCCGAAGGCATCGACAGCAGCCAGATCGTGCGGCGGCTGCTGGAAGAGACGGAGGAAACGTGATTCGATTTTGGATTTTGGATTTTGGATTCCCACCAATCCAAAATCCAAAATCGAAAATCCAAAATGGTCGTCCCATGCAACATCAATCCCGCCCGTTCCTCGATCCCAAAGTCCTGGCCCGGCTGGCCGGCATTCCGCTCTTCGCGCGGCAGCCGATGCAGGGCACAGTGTCGGGCAGGCATCAAAGTCCGCACCGCGGCTCCAGCGTCGAGTTCGCCGAGTATCGCGAGTACGTGCCGGGCGACGACGTGCGGCGGATCGACTGGCGGGCCTACGGCCGCAGCGACCGCTATTACGTCAAGGAGTTCGAGGCCGACACCAACCTGCGTTGCTGCCTGGTGCTCGATACCAGCGGCTCGATGGACTTCGGCTCGCGGGGGCAGACGAAGATCGAATACGCGCGGCGGATCGCGGGGGCCTTGAGCTACCTGGCCGTGTTGCAAGGCGACGCCGTGGGGCTGACGTGCATCGCCGGCGGCGTGGTGCGCAACATCCCGCCGCGCCGCAACCCGGCCCATCTCTCGGCCGTGTACGACGTGCTGGAGGCGACGCGGCCGCGCGGCACGACGCAGTTGCCCGAAGCGCTGCACGAGCTGGCCGAGACCGTCCGTCAACGGGCGTTGATCGTCGTTCTCTCCGACCTGTTCGTGGAGCCGGAGCAGTTGCGCGAGTGCTTCGAGCACCTGCGGTTCCGCAAGCACGACGTGGCGGTGTTTCACCTGCTCGATCCGCTGGAGCTCGACTTCGACTTCCGCCGGCCGATGCGGTTCGTCGATCTGGAAGGCGGCACCTCGATCTTCGCCGAGCCGAACGCCATCGCCGAGCGTTACCTGGCGGCGCTGCGGATGTACCTCGATCGCCTGAAGCAGATCGTGCTGGAATCGGTCGTCGATTACCACCGCGTCAACCTCAGCGACGACTACGAGCAGGTGCTGGCCCGCTTTCTTACGCAACGCTCCCGCTGGCGAGGCCGGCCGTGATTTTTCTGCATCCGCTGCTGCTGGCCGGGCTGGCGCTCACGGCGTTGCCGGTGCTGATCCATCTGATCAACCAGTTGCGCTACCGCACCATTCGCTGGGGCGCGATGATGTTTTTGTTGCAGGCCAATCGCATGGCCCGCGGGCTGGCGCGGCTGCGGCAGTGGCTGGTGCTGTTGATGCGGATGCTGGCCATCGCCTGCCTGGTGTTCGTCATCAGCCGCCCGTTGGCCAGCGGCTGGATGGGTTGGGCCGGCGGACACGCCGACACGACGATCATCCTGCTCGACCGTTCGCCCAGCATGGCCGACGCCTCGGCCGGCCGCTCGAAACTGCTGGCCGCGCGCAAGCAGCTTGCCGACGCGCTCGGCCGGCTCTCGTCGACCCGCTGGGTGCTGATCGAAAGCGCGACGGCCCGGCCCCGCGAGCTGGAGTCGCCCGCGGCGCTGGAACAATTGCCTGAGACGGGTCCGACCAGCGCCGCGGCCGATCTGCCGGCCATGCTGGAAGCGGCCCGCGATTACCTTGTCGCCAACCAGTCGGGCAGCACGGAGGTCTGGATCTGCTCCGACCTGCGGGCCAACGACTGGAACGCCGACGACAGCCGTTGGGGCCGATTGCGCAGCTCGTTCGCCGGGCTGCCGCAGCCCGTCGGCTTTCACCTGCTCGCCTACAGCCAGCCGCCGCGGGGCGACGTGGCCGTGCGCGTGACTTCCGTCCGCCACCGTAAGTTGGGCGACGGCATCGAGCTGTTGGTGTCGTTGCGGCTATCGACACCTGCGGCCGCCGGCGGGCCGCTCACGGTGCCGGTGCGGTTCGACATCGGCGGCGCGCGATCGACCTTGAGCGTGGAGCTTTCCGGCACGAGCGTCGAGGTGCGAGATCATCGTATCGTGCTCGACGGCAAGCACCAGCGTGGCTGGGGCCGCGTGTCGGTTCCGGCCGACAGCAACCCCGCCAACAACGAGTATTACTTTGCTTTCGACGCGACGCAGTCGGCCCACGCGCTGATCGTGTCCGACGAGCGCGAGGTCGCCGAGTCGCTGCGGTTGGCGGCGTCGATCTCTCCCGATCCGGGCAACCTCTCTTCCGCCGACGTTGTGCCGACCGACCAGATCGACGGTATCGACTGGAGCAAAGCGGCGCTGGTGCTATGGCAGGCGCCGCTGCCGGCCGGCGAACCGGCCCGGCAGCTTGCGGCGTTGGTCGACCGCGGCGGACAAGTGATCTTCTTTCCGCCGCGACAGGTGACCGATGACTCCGCCTTCGGCCTGTACTGGAAATCGTGGACTGCGGTGGGCGACGACGCGGTGATCGATCGTTGGCGTAGCGACGAAGACCTATTGGCGAATACGCAAAGCGGCGCGGCCTTGCCGGTCGGCAAGCTTCGAATTCGCAAGGTGTGCGCGGTGGCCGGCGAGGCGACTCCGCTGGCGGCTTTGCCCGGCGGCGAGACGCTGGTGGCCCGTGCCGCCACGCCTCGCGGCGGCGTTTACTTCTGGGCCACGACGCCCGCCGCCACCGACTCGAACCTGGCGACTGAAGGCGTTGTGCTGTATGTCGCGGTGCAGCGGGCATTGGCGGCGGGCGCGGCGGCGCTGGGCACCGCCCGGCAGGTGGCGGCCGGCAGCGGCGATTCCGACATGGCGACCACGTGGCAGCGGCTGGCCGGCAGCGAGACGGCCTTGTCGAGCGAATATGCCGTGCAGGCCGGCGCGTATGCCGCTGGCGACGTGCTGCTGGCCGTCAATCGGCCGGAACAAGAAGATTTGGCCGCGTCGTTGGACGATGCTCGTGTGGCCGGCCTGTTTCAGGGCCTCGATTTTACGCGGATCGACCAAGTGGCTTCCAGCGAGCGATCGCCGGTGGAAGAGATTTGGCGGTCGTTCTTGATTGCCATGCTGGCCGCGCTGGTGGCCGAGGCCTGGCTCTGTCTTCCGCGCCGCGTGCAAGTGGGCCTCGCTCCAGTGACGGCGTAGACGGGTGGTGTCTTAATAGTGAGTTGGCCGTAGCAATAGCCGTAGGGTGGGACCAGCGAGCTTGCGAGCGCCGGCCCACCACGACTGCCGAAAATGGTGGGCCGGCGCTCGCAAGCTCGCTGGTCCCACCCTACACCTCGTGACCAACTCACTGTTAAGAGACTACCCGTAGACAACCGCGTTTGCATGGGCGGCGTGGGTGCGCTAGAATTAAATCGTATGTCTACGAGTCAACCGCTTTCCGATCCTGCTCCTCTACCTCTGATCGAATCCGTGCTCGGCGCTTCGCCGGAGGTCGTGCTCACGCGTCCGACGCAAGACGCCGACGAGCAGATAATCGCGTGGAAGGCCCATGAAGAGCGCCTCGCCGCTTGGACGCCAGCGAGCGGCGAACCGGACGTCCGAGCTGACGAAGACGGATACGTGCTGCCTGGCCACAAGACGGTTGCGGTGGCACTGCAGATCGCGGCGCGGCTGCGCGAAGCCGGGGTATGCGCTCCCTTTCGGACCGGGCAAACTGCAAACGGCGGCATCAACTTCGAGTGGAGGAGCGGCAACCGTACACAAAGGCTGACCGTTAACTCTCGCGGTGAAACGGAACTCGCGAGATTTGAAGACTCCAATCTCATCTTCAGGGAACCCGTCTCCTTAGCCTAGGTGCATCGTCACAGTTTACGTGTCGGTGCCAAACTCGTTCAGCAGTCTGTCGATCCGTGCGTGCAGCTCGCCGCGGGAGACCACGAGATCGCATCCCGCCTGACGGGCGGCGGCCAGCAGGCCCGTGTGGACGTGCGGCCCGAATGCGATGACCTTCGCCTGCGGCAGACGCGACCGCAACTCCGGCATCAACTCGCCGATCTTCAGACCCGGCGTCGATAGGTCGATGATGACCAGCGCGGGAGCTTCGCCCTCAAGCCTTTCTTCGATTGCGCTGGTGCCCAGGGCGGTGCGCAGCTCGGCGCCGGCGCGACTCGCGGCGCCCGTGACGGCCGAAACGCACGCCAAATCGGCGGTGATCAACAGGACCGGTGCGGCCATGTCATTCTGGCTCCTTGGGCTGCTGTTGCCCCCTCTCGCTCGTCGCGATGGGAATGGGAAACGCCAGCCCTTCAATATATTGCAGCGGTTCATAAACGTCTGGATTGTCTGGCGCCAATGGGGCCGCAGCGCCTGGGGGCGCTGGCCCGCCCATGGGCATGCCCGGCCAGCCGCCGGCGCCCGCGGCAGGCACGGCCATGCCGGCGCCGATTCGCATGCGTCGCTCGTGGATCGGGTCGTCCGGTGAAGTGCGCCGCAGACGGTCGAGCGTGCCCCGCACGTCCTCGGCCGAAGTCACATGATTACCTGGACTGTAAATCAGAGGCGTGCCGGCGGGCACCGTCGCGACGTTCTCTGAACGAACAGAGGCTTTGAGCCCCCATCGCAGCCATTCAAAGGGCTGATTGCTGTACGGATCGCCGGGCAGCGGGGCGAAGTACTCACCCAAATCGCTCAGTTTCTCCGGAAGTTCGTCATGCCCCAATCGCCACCATTCGGCAGCCAGTGCCAGCAGGGTCGCGCGGCGATAACACAACGTCCAACGCCTCGCCTCGACGAAACCTTCGGTGGGAAGATATGGGTGAAAGAGAGTTGTCTGGCTAAGGACCTGCGCTCGTGCGAGATCGACCCGGGGCGAGACGACGGCCGGTGTGACCCGGCCAAGAACCCGACCAAGAAGGACCAGCTCGGCGGCTCCGGCCTCGGTCATATTCAAGGCCGTCTCATATCTCAGTAGTCGCCGGGCTCGGGTGAATTCCCAGGGCGCCCACCTGAGAACCCATGGATCCGGTCGGGCCTGGATCTGCTCGATCCAACTGAGGTCCGCCTGATATTCTCGCCACAGCACGTCGGTCAACGGCTCATTCGGCACGTCGCGCCGTTGTAGTTTGCCCACCGCAGCTTTCAGGCGATCCACGGTTTGCCCCTCGCGCGCTCCCCAGCGAGTCAACTGCGATAAAGCGGCGCGTTCCATGTCGTCTCCCAAAACCTCGCCGAGGACACCGCTTCGCCGACGTATGAGACGCGCAAAGTTGAGAACGGCGTGGTAGCGCTTCCAAGCCTTGTCCAGTTCGCCGTTGCCCTCGGCTACTTGGCCGTACCGTATGATCGATTCTGCCGTATTTGCCCAGCCGCTCGCCGCGCTCGGCGTCGTTTCTCCGGTGGCTGCGTCGGCCGGGAGCCGTAACAGCGCGCTGACGACGGCATCGACGCGTCCGCGATTCTCCTGCAACCACGTCCTCACGTCCGGATCGGGCCCCTCATTGCCGGGGTCCGTCAATGCCTGAAGGCCCGCGCCACGCTGTGGCCGCAGTTGCTCGCACGCATTGAGGAACAAGCGAACGGCCTGGATGGCTTCCGATCCGGGCGCTGGAGGGCCGTGAACCTCGAAGTTGCCGATCTCCATTTCCGGAATCTCCCACACGCGGTATGCCGGCACCGCGACGAGTAGTGCCAAGGCGGGAACGACCAGCGCGGCGACCGGCGGCAGCAGCGCGCGAAGGCCGCGGCGTTCGAGAATCCAGCGCGTCGAGCGGAGCCAGGTGGCGGCGAACAGCCCGGCCGCCAGCGGTGCCACCGACCACCACCAACCGATGGCCAGCACCTGCATCAACGCCGCCCAGGCCAACAGCAGGCCGGCGAGAATGACACCGAACACCGCCGCCACCAGGCCGCTACGGCAAAACATCGAGCAGAACTGCCCGGCGCCGAACGCCAGCGACGTCCACACGAAATAGCCGGTCACCCCCGCGACCCAGTCAACCCGCCACCGGCTGCCCGGCGGCCAGATGTCGACCGCGAACCAGGACAACACGAGCGGTCGGGTCCAAGCGGAGGCGAAGGACTGGGAAATTGAAACCAACTCCAGCGGCACGACGAGTAGATGTGCAATGAGCAACACCGTCGCCAGCACGACGGCCGCGCCGCCCCAGAACAACTGGCGGCCGCGCCACACGATCCGCGGGGGCACGCCCCGCTCGGCGAAAAAGCGGAATTGCGACCCCTCTTGGTCGCCGAGGAACGTGCAGGACCCAAGCAGTGCGAGCACGAGCCCGACTGCCGGAATCACCCCTACGCCAACAAGCGGGTCGCCCCACGCGGCCAAGGGCAGCAGCAAACCGAGCGCCAGGAGCACCGCCAACATCCGCCGGGAGCGCTGCCACTCCTGCCACAACAGTCGCTTCAAAGCTATCTGCCGCAGGCCCTCTTGCCGATGCCGAGCCGCGGCGCTGCGCCGACCGTGCAACCAGGCCGCGCCAACACGTGCGTCAATCAGCCACACCGCAGCCGTGGCCAGCGGAATGGTCGTGTACAACAGGCCTGGTTCCGGTGGACGCCAACTGGTGAAACCGAAAAGAAGTGCCATATCGAGGCCGCCAAACGTACCGATGGAGGTGACGAAGAGGCATGCCCCAGCCGCGATGGCGCCCAGCACCGCGGCCATCAAGGGCCGTGCCGAGCGGAGCGAGAAAAACACCGACCAACCCATCGCTTGCAGCACCATAGCCGCGTAAATCGAGGCCGCTTCAAACGCGCCGCGTAAGGCACATGGTTCGGTCATGCGCGCGATGGACATGTCGTCGGCCGCCGATGGCAGCCCGCCCAATGCGACGCCGAGCAGCACCACTGTAAGCAGCAGCGTGGCGGCGAGCGCCACGAACACTTTGCCGGCGAAGAGCCGCATCGACGTGAGCGGCAAGTACCGCAGAAACTCGTGCGTCGATTCCTCGCGTTCCAACGCGAACAGCGTGGCCCCGGCGCCCAACGCAAAGCAGGGTGGCAAAATGCCTGCCAGGCCAAACAAGCCGGGCAGCCGCTCCCGCGGGTCGGCTGCGAGCAAAAAGATCAGCCCGTCGCAACCGAGCCCAAAGAGGGCCAGCGCCAGCCAAAACCCGCGCAGCACGCGGTACTCTTTCCACATCAGGCGAAGCATCGCGGTCATGGCACCGGCACCTCCTCGACCGCCGCACCGCGTTGCATCGCGGGCGGCGATTGCAAATAAGCCACAAAGATTTCTTCCAACGCCGGAGTGCGGACCTCGACGGCGGCCACCGACTCGTGCGTGCGCAACGCTTCGACGTGCTCCTCCGCCAGATAGCGCACCAGCAATTGCCACTGCCGTGTACGATGCCGCCTCCGCAGTAGCTCGCCGCAAACCGTCGGCGGCGCCGCCGCGCCGTCGGCCAGCGTTACCGTCAACTCGCGGACCTGCTCTTTGAGCGTGTCGAGCCGCTCGACCAACAACAGCTTGCCGTGGCTGATGATCGCCACAAAATCGGCCACCCGCTCGACCTCGGCAATCTGATGGCTCGACAACAGAACGGTCCGCCCGGCGGCCGCCAGATCGACCATGCTTTCCAGAAACTCGCGCCGCACCAGCGTGTCGAGGCCCGAAGTCGGCTCGTCGAGCACGAGCACGCCCGGCTCGTGGGCCAGCGCCAGCGAGAGGGCGACTTTGGCCCGCATCCCTTTGGAAAGGTCTTTGATCTTTCGCTCGCGCGGCAGCTCGTACTGCTCGACAAGCGACTGATAGCGGGGCAGGTAGGCGGCATCGTAAAAGCCGGCCGCGAACCAGCCGATTTCGGCGACCGTCATCCACTCGTACAGCGTCGGCCGTTCGGGCACGTAGCCCACGCGGCGGCGGATGGCCAGCCCGTCGCGGCGGCTGTCGAGGCCCAGCACCCGCGCCTCGCCGGCCGTCGGCTCTTCCAGCCCCAACAGCAGCTTGATGGCCGTCGTCTTGCCGGCGCCATTCTCGCCCAGCAAGGCGAACACCACGCCCGGCGGCACTTCCAGCGAAACATCGGCCAGCGCCGTGTGGCTGCCGAACCGCTTGGTGACCTTCTTCAACTGAATGACCGGCTCCATACTCACACCTTTTGTTTCTCGCCTCGCTTGGTTGATCGTTTTTCCGCCGCCGACAGCTCCTGCTCGACCAGCGAGCGCAGATCGTCGATTTCGAGCTGGCTTTGCACGGCCTCGGCCAGCACTTGCCGCAGCCGGGCGCGAATCAGCTCCCTGCGCTGGCCGCGGCAGCGTCGCTCGGCCCCCTCGGCCACTTCCAGCCCTGTGCCGCGGACCGGCGAGAGCACCGCCTCGCTTTGCAGCTCGCGATAGGCACGGGCCACCGTGTTGGGATTCAGCGCCAGCTCGCGGGCCAGCTCGCGCACCGAGGGAACGAGCTCGCCTTGGCGCAGCGCGCCGCAGGCCACGGCGAACTTGACCTGCCGCACGATCTGGTCGTAGATGGCCAGGCCGTCGTGAGGATCGATGGAAAGGAACATGGCGCGGACCCAATGTGTACTGTCGTAATAGTACAGTATCAAACGGGGCGGCAGGCGTCAAGCCCCTGTGGCCCGAATCGAATTGCCTGTGGGTTTGCGCAATCTCTGTAGGGAACGGACTCCGTGCCGTTCCGCCGCGCGCCGCTTGACGCCGCGCCGGTTTTGCGGAACGCGAAGGGCGAAGATCCAGCGGGCGACAACGCCGTTCCGCTCGCGGAGCGAGCGGGCCACGTAGCCCGCTTGCTCCGCAAGCGGACAGGCTTTGCGCCGGCCCACGCTACGACTCTTCACGACCCAGCGCCCGCAGCAGTTCGAAGGTGTAGATGCCCGTGTCGTGGCCGTCGCTGAATTTGATGCTGTAGGCGTAGTTTCCGACCGGGCTCATGTCGAGCAGCGTCAGCGGTCGGGCCTCGGCCAAGGAGAGCACGGGCAACATCGTCGCCACCGCCGGCGGCTGCGAGCGCTTTTCGCGGCAGCTTGCACAAGGGCAATGGTCGCGAAGCTCGCTAACGCGGTAGCTTCGCCGCTGGCCGTCGCTCCATTCGATCAGCAGTTCGTTGTCGCCGCGTAACGAAAGGTTGGTAGGCCGAGAGTCCATAGAGAGATGAGGGATGAGAGATGAGGGATAAGGGATGAGGAATGAGGGATGAGCGCCGACTCTCGGCATCTCTCATCCCTCATCCCTCATCCCTCCCGCAAATCGGTGACGAACATACACCCCGGGCTGTGGGTGATCGCGATTTCTGGTTTCGCGGCGGCCAGGGCAAGCTGGGGCGTCACGCCGCAGGCCCAAAAAACAGGGACTTCATCCGACGCCACGGGCACCGCGTCGCCAAAGTCGGGCCGCGAAAGGTCGGTAATGCCCAACTCGGCAGGATCGCCGACGTGGACCGGCGCGCCGTGCATCGTCGGATAGCGGGCCGTGATCTCGCGCACTTGTTCGACGTGTTCGGGGCGAAACGGTCGCATGCTCACCACCAGCGGTCCCGCGAACCGGCCGGCCGATCGGCAGGCGAGCTGGGTGCGGAACATCGGCACATTGCGGCCCAGCTCAATATGCCGCACCGACAGGCCGGCCGCCAACAACGCCGCCTCGAACGTAAACGAGCAGCCCAGCAGAAAGCCCACGAAGTCGTCGCGCCACCATGAGACGATCTCAGTCGGCTCGTTGCTCTCCGGCACACCGTCACGAAAGACGCGGTAGCGGGGCACGTCGGTCCGCAGATCGGCCCCCGGCGCCGACCGCTTCGGCTGCGGATCGCCCGGCCCGGTTTGCTCGATGAGCGGGCAGGGCCGGCTGTTCAACCGGCAAAACTCGGCGAACTCCTCGGCGACCGTCAGCGGCAGCACGACCAAATTCGTCTGCACAAAGCCGGGGGCCAACCCGGCCGTCGGACCCGTATGCCGTCCCGCGCGGATCGCTTGTCGCAATTCGCTCGCGCTGGTTGCGGAAGTGGCTGGAAAGAGAATCATCGTGTTGTTCTTGGGTCCGTTGGCCGTCGTTGATCGACCAGCCTAATCGCTTTTCCTTCGGACCGCGGCAAGCTGCCCGGCGGCACGCACCTGACATCGACCCGCAGGCCGAGCCGCACGTACACTTCGTCGGCGATGCGCCCAGGTTGCTCCAGACGGTCTTCGACCTCGATGGCCAACTGGTCCATCTCGTCTATTCTATACGCCACGAGCCGGAATTCGTCGACCTCCGGAAAACCGCGCACGATCTGCTCCACCGAACTGGGGAAGACGTTCACGCCGCGGACGGTCAGCATGTCGTCGGTGCGGCCCACGATCCCGCCTTCGAGCATCACGAACCGGTTCATTAGATCGTGCTGCCGGACCGGCCGCACCAGGTCGCCCGTCCGGTAACGGACCACTGGACTGCCGGCGCGGCACAGCGTCGTGAGCACCAGTTCCGACAGTTCGCCTTCTTGGGCTGGTTCACCGCTGGCAAGCGAACGGAACTCGGCGATGAACTCGCTTTCCATCACGTGCAAGCCGCGGCCAGCGCGATCGCCGTAACCCCAGGGACCGATCTCGGTGGCGCCAGCATGGTCGAGCACCTCGGCACGCCAAGCGTGCTCGATGCGTTCGCGGGTGGCTGGCACCGAGCCGCCAGGCTCACCCGCCAGAATCAGCACGCGGACGCCGAGCGTGCCGGCATCGAGCTGCCGCTGCCGGCCGACTTCGGCCAGGTGCAAGGCGTAGCTGGGCGTGCAGCAGACGACGGTTGCCCGACTTGTGCGGATCAGCTCCAGCCGCGCTGCGCTGGTCATTCCGCCGCCCGGCACGACCAGGCAGCCGCGGGCGGCGGCGGCCTCGTAGGCGCTCCAGAAGCCGACGAACGGCCCGAACGAAAAGGCCATCATCACGCAATCGCCCGGCGTGACGTCGGCCGCGTCCAGCACGTATTGCCAGCAGTCGGTCCACCAGGTCCAGTCGTCCGCGGTGTCGAGCACGGCCAGCGGACGGCCGCGCGTGCCGGAGGTCTGATGGAACCGCACATAGCGCTCGATCGGCCAAGTGCGGTTGGCGGCAAGTTCGCCGTCGCCGAGAAGGTCGTCTTTGGTCGTGTAGCGAAAGTCCGTCAGAGCGGCCAGCGAGGCCAACGGCAGCGTGACGCCCGCCAGTGCCGTCCGATAAAACCCATTGACCGGCGCGATCTGCTCGAAAAGCGCATTCAGCCGCGCAAGCTGGTGCTTCTCCAGCGAGCGTCGGTCGAGCGATTCCAGCCGTCGGCGTTCGGCGGGCAAGGTGCGCGTCATGCACCAAGCATAAGAGCTTCAGACGCCCTTGTCCAAAGCCGCCTCTTAGGCTTGCTTCTTGGGCTTGATCTGTTGCTTTTGCTCGTCGGTGAGCAAGGCGACGACCTGCTTTCGCACTTCCTTGGTGAGTTGCTTCAGCTCCTTTTCGGCGTGGACCGACTTTTGCCGCTGCTCGTCGGTCAACTGCACAGCGGCATTGACCGCTGCCTGCAGCTCTTTGCCCTTTTTGCCGGCCGCCGCGGCTTCTTTCCTGGCGGCCTGCCGCGCGGCCCGCTGCTCGTCGGTGAACACCTCGTCGATTTTCTTTTGCGCGTCGGCGAGCTTGGTCGCATACTGCGTCTTCAATTCGTCGAGCTTGGTCTGTTGCTCGGCGGAAAGCTGGACGTCTTTGGGCAGCTTGAAGGCGGCCGGCACCGGTGCGGGCTTGGCTTTCTTGCCCTTTTTCCCTTTGGCTTGATCTTCAGCAAAGGCGGATGTCGCCAGCAGCAGGACGATGGCGACCAACGCGGTCGTGCCAATCAGACGGCTCATGGAACGGAACTCCGGAAAAGGGGGTGGATTTGCGTCACTCCTACTAGATGCGCCAGCCGTGCGGATTATTGGCCGCCCGCACGGCGATTTCACCCCGATGGGCGCGCCAAGACCTCGTGTATGGGCATGCGGGAGACGCCGACCTGATTTCCTTCGGGCGACCGTTCATCAGCAACCCCGACCTCCTAGAGCGTTTCAAGAACGATTGGCCGCTGGCCGAAACCGCGCCCATGTCGGACTGGTACTCGCCCAGCGGGCCGAAGGGATACAGGGACTTTCCCGCCTACGGATCTGAGCTCGCCGCGTCCAGAATCTGAGTCTGAGACCGCGAACGTCGGTCGAGCAGTCGTCGCGCTGGGCGGCGCGCTCTACTTACTTGTCAGTCTCATTCAGCAGCTCTTCGATCCGCCGCCGGAGATACTTCTCGCCCTCGGCACCTTCCCAGTTCAGTTCGCCGTACCACCAGTAGCGAACGTGTCCGCGCTTGTCGATGAGATAGACGCTGGGCCACATGTTGTTGGCCCACGTGCGCCAGGTTTGCTGGCGGTTGTCGACGGCAATGGGGTAGGCAAGGCCGTTGTCAACCGCTTTTGCCCGGAGTTGATCGAAGTTGTGCTCGGCCTCTGTCTCGGGCGTATGGACGCCGAGAACCACCAGCCCTTGCGATGCAAACGTGTCGTGCCAACCCTTGTACCAAGGGTAGTTGCGGACGCAGTTGATTCATCCATAGGCGAAGAAATTCAGGGCCACCACTTTGCCACGCAATCGTTCCAGGGTGAGCGGCTCGCTGTTGATCCAGCGGTCAATTCCCTGCAAGGCGGGCGCTTTGTAGGACAGGGGTCGCAGACGGGTCAGATCGAATGGTTCGCCAGCCAGAGCCAACAACCGCTCCTTCTGTTTGGAAGAAAGAACTGCCAGCAGCTTCTTTTGTCCGGCGGCCTCGATGTCGGCCGGCCTTTCCGGAGGCGATTTCTCGCCGTTGGCAGCCTTCTTCGCCAGGGCCTCGCTGGCGCGTTTGGTACCGGCGAAGATTTCTTCAATACGGCGGGTTTGATTGGCCGAGAGCGCCAACTCCGCTGCGACGGCCGGCGTGAGGAGCGCCGCCGTGCCGCGGGCCTGCAAGACAATCTCCCACAGTCGCCGGCGTTGCGGCGCATCCAGAATCTCCATGAGAGCGGCTGCCAGCTTACCCAACAGGAGTGCGGTCTTTTCGCGCATCTCCGGCTCTTTGGCGTCACGCGACGCAAACAGCGGCTGATCGATCTCGGCCAGGGCCTCGTCCACTTGTCCGATCTGCTCCGTCGTAAGGTTCAATTCTCTTTGTATGACAGGATCGCGGACGATCAACAGATGGAAGCTCGTCCCGTCGAGCGGTCTGGCAGGCGATTCATCACGAGCGGCTCTTCTCTTTGCCGGGGATTTGCGGCCGGCAACCTTCTTCGCCGCGGTGGTGGCGCGCGCTGCCGGCGGAGCGCCGTCCGACATCGCACCGGCCATGAGTAACACCGCCACGCTCATGATCGTCGGCCGCACGCATCGCACCTCAAACGCATTCAACATCAACTCACCTCCCGACACAGGTGTAAGCGAATTGCTGGGCCGCGTTGAACTTCCGTGGCGGCAGTTCAACGCGGCCTAACCGCAGGTCGTGCGACACGACAAGCCACGCTTCCTTGAAGCTGGCCCGGCGAGGAAGCAAAAACCGCCATTCGTCCGATACGAACGTATAGTAAACGGAAAACGATTTCATTTGCTGTCAGGCAATGCTTCCAGCAACGTGGCCGCTGATGCACGGTCGATCGCCGATCGGCCAACCTGTGCGAACCGCACGACATCATCACCGTCGATGACGAAGCTCGCCGGATAGGCCGTATCGCCCGGCGCCTGCGACCGCACATGGTAGGCGTTGGCGAACTGGAAATCCGGATCGAGCAGAAAGCGAAAACTCTTTGGCAGACGCTGTGCGCCGATGAATTGTTTAGCGTGCGTCTTGAGATCGAGCGCCGTTCCCGGATAAATCACCGCTACCGTGGCCCCCGCCTTCTCGAATTTCTTGGCGGCACCGATCAGCTCGGAAAACTGGCGGGTGCAGAACGGGCAGGTCCCGCCCACGTAGCCGCGGAGCACCACCAGCGCCACTGGGCCCCGCTCGGTCAGCTCGCTCAAGGAGACCTTGTTCCCCTTGAGATCAGCGAGAGTAAAGTCGTCGGCCTTGTCACCGACCGCGGGCGGCAACGCCTTGTCATCGGCCGCGTTAGCTACGATAGCGCCCCAGACGGACGCGGTGGCGACAAGACAAAAACCGCAAGCACGATAGACGATCGTTCGCATGAAGATTCTCCTGATATTGAAAAAAGTCACTGGTCCAGCGGCCATATCCGGCCTGTATTGCCATTGTTGGAGGAGAGCGTGGCCCAGTCTGTGAGTTGGCTCACAGAAGGGCGGAATTTCCCTGGGGAGGGTCAGGGCGCCGACGCGATCGACGGGCTCAGGCCGTACCTGAATTGGAGAGGGTCATATCCATTGTCCTTTGATTCACTGCGATGAAGAAGTACGTCCAGCTCATCTTCCAGCGTTTCGCCAATGTCGGGGCTGTAGCCGACGTGGACGCTTCGCACCATGCCCGCCTTGTCGATTACCACGAGCATCCTGACAGCCTAATAGTGTGCGAGCGGAACGGGCGGGTGAAAATGCGTATGCGGTAGGTTTGTCGCCTGAGCGTTTAAGCCGTTCAACACGCGGCGGCAGGGCGGGCACTCGGCCAGGTGCTGCTCGACCTGGCTCAGGAATTTACCGTGTAATTTGCCGGCGCGATAATCGGGCAGAACGGGGCGGACCTGGCTGCAATAGAGGCCACCGTGAAAGTAGTCGTCGGCCGCATGCCGCGCGGGAATGAAATGGGCAGTCAACAAGATTGCCACCGCCGCCGCGGCGGTGACGCCAGCCGCGCGCCAGGCGATCGTGCGCCGTCGCTTGGCTCGCATTCGTCCGGCCAGGCCGTGCAAAGTGCCTGCCGGGCAGGCCGTCCAGTCACCATTCGTTCGAGCTTCGTTCACCATACCCATCACTCAATCTTACCGGTTCGGGCGCGGAAAATTTGTGAGCTTGCTCACACTTGCGGCGCGGCCATTGTCAGCGGACGGCGGAAGCGCGGCGCTGCCGATCGAATCGGCCAGGCGAGCGCGGTCGGTCAGGACGATGGTGCGGCGGACCACTTTGACCAGCCCTTCGCGCTGCAGTTCGCCCAACCGCAAGGTGACCGACTCTCGAGTGGTTCCGATCACGTCGGCCAGATCCTGGTGCGAGACTTTCAGCCCAATGCGCGTGCCATCGGGCGATGCCTGGCCGTAGTCGCCCGCCAGTTCCAGCAGCAAATGGACCAGACGGTCACGGCTGGAGCGAAACAGCAGGTGTTGCAAGCGGCGTTCGATCCGCCGTCTCCGCAAGCCGATGAGCTTGGTGATGGCCAGCGAGAGCGGCGCATGGCGCGACATCAGCGATTCAAGTGCTTCGCGAGGTATCTCGACGACGGTCGAGGCGGCGAGCGTCTCGGCATACTCTTCTCGCGAGCCCACGCCGGCGACGGCCAATTCGCCGAACAGGTCGCCCGGCTCGAGGAAGGCCAGGATGGTCTGTTTGCCATCGTCGTTCAGGCTGACCAGGCGCGCCCGGCCGTCGGCGAGCAAGAGCACCGAATCGGCGGCGTCGCGGGGCGAATAAACAAACGTCCTCGGCGGAAAAACTTTGGCCCGCGCTCGTGCTTCGAGCTCAGCCAGCTCCACGGTGTTGAGCCGTTCGAACAAGCCGCAGTGCTTCAGGTGCCACAGTCGCTCTGCCATTCGATTATCGTAGACCGGTCGGATGAGTTCCGCAAAGGCCGAGCTTCTCGGCGGCGCGGACCGACGCGCGGTTCTCGGGGTGGATGACCGACACCAACCGGACGAAACTGAACTCATTCCAGCCGTATTCCATCACGGCCTGTGCGATCTCGGTGGCCAGCCCGCGGCCCCAATACTCCGGCCGCAACCGCCAGCCAAGCTCCACGTCGGGCGGAAAGCCGTCGTTGAAACCGCAAAAGCCGATCAACTCGGCGTCGTCGCGGTGGATGACCGGCCACAGGATCCAGCCGCGCGTCTTGGCTGTTTGAATCCCGCCGTTGACGAACGCCTTAATCCGCTCGTCGGGCGACGGCTCGACGCCGATGTATTTGAGCACGCGCGGATCGGTCGCCAGCGGCTTATACCGCTTCCAATCGTCGGGCACCCAGTCGCGGATGAAGAGGCGTTCGGTTTCAACGAGGACCATAGCGAACACGGCAAACGAGCAACCGGTGCGAGATAGACATTGACCCGCGCCCCACTTCCACTAAAATGTTGCGACTCTTGAGGTTAAATGCAAGCAGCGATGCCTTCTCCCGCACCCGACCTGACCGACGACCGTTCTCCCGGCATGCACGAGGCCTCTCGCCGTGAGAAGCTGCGCCGGCTGGAAGAACTGGGCCTCGATCCTTGGGGCCAGCGCTTCGACGACCACCAGCCGATCGCCGCAATTCGTGCTCGTGAAGGCGAAATCACGGTCGAGCCGGCTCCGCCGGACGCCAAACAGCGGCCCCAGCAGCATGGCCCCCAAGTTCGGGCGGCCGGCCGCGTTGTCTTGCAGCGGCCCCAGGGGAAGCTGATCTTTTTGACCATCCGCGACTGGACCGAGCAGATTCAGGTGTTCATCGGCCGCGCTCAGGTGGGCGAAGAAAACTGGGCCTTGGCCGAATGCCTCGACCTGGGCGACCTGGTCGGCGTCGACGGCGAGCTGAAGCACACCAACAAGGGCGAGCTGACGATCTTCGCCGAAAAGCTCCATTTTCTGGCCAAGTCGATCGAGCCGCATCCCGACAAGCACAAGGGCCTGCACGACCCCGAGCTGCGGCAGCGGATGCGGTATCTCGACCTCATTTACACTGAGGGCGTGCTGCCGCGGTTCTTGAACCGCACGAAGGTCGTGCAATCGGTCCGGCAGACGCTGGCCGGCGAGCGGTTCGTCGAGATCGAAGGGCCGACGCTGCACTCCATCGCCGGCGGCGCGGCGGCCCGGCCCTTCAAAACGCACCACAACGCGCTCGACATTCCGCTTTTTCTGCGGATCGCCCTGGAGCTGCACCTCAAGCGGCTGCTGGTCGGCGGAATCGAGCGGGTCTATGAGCTGGGCCGCGTCTACCGCAACGAAGGCATCAGCCCCAAGCACAACCCCGAGTTCACCATGCTCGAGGTGTATCAGGCTTACGGCGACTATCAGAGCATGATGGACCTGACGGAGAAGATCATCGTCGAGGCGATCCAGGCGACCGGGCAGCCGTTCACGCTGCCCTGGGGCGAGGCCACGATCGACTTCACGCCGCCCTTTGCCCGAAAGACCTACGACGAGTTGTTCGAGGAGCACACCGGCGTTTCGCCCGGCGACACGGCCGGCGTGAAGAAGCTGGCCGACGAAATCGGTTTTGCCACCGAGGGCAAGCACCCCGATGTGATCAAGAGCTTCGTGTTCGAAGAGCGGGTCGAAGACCGGCTGACGGGGCCGGTGTTCGTGCTCGATTACCCGGCCAGTGTTTGCCCGTTGACGAAGCGGAAGCGGTCGGACCCCGACATGGCCGAGCGTTTCGAGTTGTTCGTGCAGGGCATGGAAGTGGCCAACGCCTATACCGAGTTGAACGACCCCGATTTGCAGGAGCAGCTTTTCCGCACGCAGTTGGCCGGGCAAAAAGAGGAAGACTCGATGGCCAAGATGGACCACGACTTCATCCGCTCGTTGCGGCACGGCATGCCGCCGGCCGGCGGTCTGGGCATCGGCATCGACCGGCTGGTGATGTTGTTGACCAATAGTCAGAGCATACGCGATGTGATTTTGTTCCCTTTATTGAGACCCGAGTAGGGTGGGACCAGCGAGCTTGCGAGCGCCGGCCCACCGCGCAAGACGCCGATGGTGGGCCGGCGCTCGCAAGCTCGCTGGTCCCACCCTACAAATTGCCAAGGATGGCTCATGTATAAGTTGCTTCTCTGCTGGCGGTATCTCCGCACACGTTATATCGCGCTGGCCTCGGTGATCAGCGTCACGCTGGGCGTGGCCACCATGATCGTGGTCAACGCCGTGATGTCTGGCTTCTCGCACGAGATGAAGAACCGCATCCACGGCATCCTCTCCGACGTGATCTTCGAGTCGCACAGCGCGACCGGCTTCGACGACCCCGAATATCACATCGAGCACATCCGCCGCGTGGCGGGCGACGATATCGCCGGCATGACGCCCACCGTCCATGTGCCGGCCATGCTCACGTTCGAGTATTCCGGCACCCACCACACGCGGCCGGTGACGCTGATCGGCATCGACGAAGAGACGCAAAGCCAGGCCAGCGATTTCGGAAAGTACCTGCTCCATCCGGCCAACCGCGAACAGATGAGCTTCGAGCTGCGCGACGGCGGGTTCGACACGGCCGACCGCCAGGCCGGCGCTCCGGCCGCCGGCCGCCGCGTGTTGGGCACGGCCGGCTGGTCGCATCGCCGTGAGTGGGTTGAGTGGAAAAAGGCGTTCGACGCCGCCCATCCGCAACGGGTCGAACCGCCGGAACCGGAAGGCGAACAAGCTGCGGTCGGAGAAGTGGGCGACGAGTCGGTCGTGCTGATTTCGGCGACCGAGGAACCGCCGGCCGCCGATACCGAAGCCGACCAGGAACAAGCCCCGGCCGGCTCGCCCGCCATCGACCCGTTCAAGCCGCGGGGCGACGTGTTCGATCCGGCCGCCGAGCAACACACCGGGCTGGTGCTGGGAATCGCGCTGTCGAGCTATCGCGACGACAACGGCAAGGAGCGGTTTCTGCTCTTGCCGGGCGACGACGTGATGCTCACCTTTCCCAACGCCGCCGTCCCGCCGGGAGCCGCCAACGGCAAGTTCACCATCGTCGATTTCTACGAAAGCAAAATGAGCGAGTACGACTCGACCTTCGTATTCGTGCCGATCCAGGAGCTGCAGCGGCTGCAAGGCACGCTCGACCCCAGCACCGGTGTGGGGCGGGCCAACAGCATTCAAATCCGGCTCAAGAACGAGGCCCACGCCGACCTGGTGCGCGACAAACTACGCAAGGCGTTTCCGATGGAGCTCTACGCGGTCTCGACCTGGCGCGACAAGCAGGGGCCGCTGTTGGCCGCCGTGCAGATGGAGACCGCCATCCTCAACATCCTGCTGTTTTTGATCGTCGCCGTGGCCGGGTTCGGCATTCTGGCGATCTTTTTCATGATCGTGGTCGAAAAGACGCGCGACATCGGCGTGCTCAAGGCGCTGGGCGCGTCGGGCCGCGGCATCATGGGCATTTTCCTGTCGTACGGGCTGTCGCTGGGCATGATCGGTTCCGGCGTGGGCATGCTGCTGGGCCTGTGGTTCGTGATCAACATCAACCAGGTCGCGCGTGGCCTGAGTTGGCTGACGGGGCACGAAGTATTCGACCCGTCGATTTATTATTTCTACAAAATTCCGACGATCATCGAGCCGTATACGGTGGCTTGGATCGTCGGTGGGGCGATGCTGATCGCGGTGCTGGCCAGCGTGCTGCCGGCCCGCCGCGCCGCCCGTCTGCACCCTGTGGAGGCCCTCCGCTATGAGTGACACGAAGTCCGCCGCCGCCTTGCGCTCGCCGCGCCGCCGCAACGAACCGCTGCGGAATGCCGCAAGTTCCGACGAAAGCTCAGGCATGCTCCGCTCGGTCGGACTCGTCAAGACGTATCGCAAGGGCGGGGTGGTCATTCCGGTGCTGCGCGGCGTCGATCTGGAGGTCCGCCGCGGCGAGTTTCTGGCGATCATCGGGCAAAGCGGTTCGGGCAAGAGCACCTTGCTGCACATCCTGGGCACGCTCGACGCGCCCGACGCCGGCGAGGTGCATTACCAAGGTCGCCGCATCGATAACCTGCCGCTCTCCGCCCGCGACCGCGTGCGCAACGGCCAGATCGGCATGATCTTTCAGTTCTATCACCTGCTGCCGGAGCTGACAGCCTGGGAGAACGTGCTTTCGCCGCTGATGATTTCCTCCAGCGTCTGGAGCTACTGGCGCAAGCGGCGGGAGCACGCCGAGCGCGCCAAGCAGTTGCTCGACCTGGTGGGGCTGGGGCACCGGCTGAAGCATCGGCCGCGCGAGCTATCGGGCGGCGAGATGCAACGCGCGGCCATCGCGCGGGCCCTCATTTCCGGGCCGCAGGTTTTGTTGGCCGACGAGCCGACCGGCAATCTCGACCACGGCACCGGCCAGGAGATTTTGCAGATTCTCAGCGACTTGAACCGCCGGCAGAGCCTGACCATCGTGATGGTCACGCACGACCTGGCCATCGCCGACCGCGCCGATCGCGTGGTCCGCCTCGTTGAAGGACGGGCGGAACGAGCGTAGGTTATGGCTTGCCGGTTGATAACATATTCGTCGATGTGAGTGTCCTCATGCACTCTGACGCACTCCCTCCTGATCTGATTGATGACAGGATTGTTCCGAGGCCGTATGCGGGCACAAGCGGCGAACAACCCGCAACAAGGATGAGAAACGCGGTACGCCCGAGGGCGCACCGATCTCACCGCTATTAAGCAATCTGTACATGCGCCGGTTTCTGCTCGGTTGGAGGCAACCGGGACATGAACAGCGCCTACGCGCTCAGATCGTAAACTATGCCGATGACTTCGTGATCTGCTGCCGCGGCACCGCCGACGAGGCGATGGCCGTGATGCGGAGCATGATGGCACGGTTGAAGTTGACGGTCAACGAGACGAAGACGCGCATTTGCCAAGTGCCGCACGATTCGTTTGACTTCTTGGGTTACACGATTGGCCGATGCTACTCGCAGCGCACGGGCCGGGCCTATATCGACACGCGACCGTCGCCAAAGAAGGTCGAGCGGATATGCCGCGAGATCGGCGAGCTGCGCGATCACATCCATCGTGCAATCGCGGCCCTGAATCGTGGGCCGCACAGCGTCATTCATGTCGGCTTCAACGACGCCCACGCTGCTGGTCACGCGGCGCCTTGAGTGCCGCTTGAGCCCAAGCTGTTGAATGAGCCGGGCCGGCAACGACAAAAGCGTTGCTCCGGTATCCGCCAGGGCGTCGCTGACGGTGACGCGGCGAACCTTTTCGCTGGGAATCAATCCTCGCTCGGCATCCCAGAGGTCTTGCAGGTTCTCGATCATCGCCACAGTGACGGTGCGACCCATTTCAACAGACTCCATGATGGTTCCTCCCTCGTTTGCCAATAACTGCCCCTTGTTCTATTTGGCCGGCCTTAACTAGGTCCGTTTGGGCAACTGCCGCGCCGCGAGCTGGTCGGCGATCCACTCGACCTGCCCGGAGCAATTGCGAAAGATTTGCGCGGGCCACTGGTCGGGATGATAGGGGCCGTGAAACACGTCGCGCAAGGCGATGGCTTTCTCGCCGCCGGCGACCAGAAAGAGCACTTTCTTGGCGTGACAGAGCACGGGCGCCGTCAGCGTGATGCGATGCGTGTGCAGCTTCTGCACCCAGTTGGCCACCACCCAACGCTGTTTTTCGTGCAGTGCGGCCGTTTGCGGAAAGAGCGACGCGGTGTGACCGTCGGGTCCCAGGCCCATCAAGGCCAGGTCGAAATTCGGCGGCTGGGCGGCGGGCGGCTGAAAGAACCGCCGTAGTTCGTCTTCGTAGGCCTGCGCGGCGGCCGCGGCGTCGGGCAGTTCGGCCTGGATGCGATGCACGTTCTCGGCCGGCAGCGGCACTTTCGAAAGCATGGCCTCCTGGGCCATGCGATAGTTGCTGTCGACGTGGTCCGGCGGAACGTGGCGTTCGTCGCCCCAAAAAAAGTGGATTTTGTCCCAGGCAAGCTGGCCGCGATACGGCGCATTGGGGTCCGCCAACAGAGCGTAAAAATCGCGCGGCGTCGAACCGCCCGACAACGCGACGGTAAACCGCCCCTGCTGCTGGACGGCCTTTTGTGCATAGGCCAAAAATGCCTCGGCGGCGGCGCGACTGAGCGCAACACCATTCTCGACGATTTTGATGTGGGGCGACGGTTGGGCCACGGCGTGCCTCGGTTCGGTTGCGATCGTGCAGTGGGACTGGCGAAGACCTGCCTTCTACTGAGGCATTATAACGTGAGCCGAGCGGAATAAAACGCCGGTCGGTTGAACTTCATCCGGCCGAGAATGCAATGTCGGCGGTGGCTGGGGCAGAGCTTGCCCAAGTGGCGGCCGGCGCTTCGCTTATCTCGGCGGCCAAGCGATGCCCCGGTTGGATGCACCGGGGCATCGCTTGGCCGTCAAGCTTTTGAAGGGCGCCAGCCGCTATCTGGCCAAGCTCTGCCCCAGCCACCGCTTTTCCTCGCGGCAAAACGTCTCATTCATGTCCGCGCGAAGTGTAACCCTTCCAGGCCAGCCCGACCTGGGCCGGCGGGTAGTTCCGAACGTCCCACAGGCCCGCGTCTGGCAGCAGCGCGAAATCGAACCGCTCGTCGGCCTCGACCACCAACACGCTGTCCAGCGGGGCAGCCTCCCACAACTGCCTCACGACATGCAGTAATTCATCGCGGCGGCTCACATAAAACTCGTAGGGCGGAGAGCAAAACACGACCCAAGGTCCGGCATGGGCCAGCTCGATCAAACGGTCCGGGCGACGGAACCAGACGAAGGTGTCGGCCGGCAGCACGGCGCAGGCCCCGGCCACGCCCAGCGTCGCGGCGTTGCGGCGAATGACGTCGGCCGTTGGAAAATGTTGCTCAAAGAACACCGCCGCCTTGGCACCGCGGCTGAGGGCCTCGAAACCAAGCGCCCCGGTTCCGGCAAACAGATCGATGGCCGTCGAACCCGACACGTCGCCCAACAGGTTAAAGACCGCCTCGCGAACGCGGTCTTTCATCGGCCGCGTCCGCGGGTCGCCCGTGCATTCCAGCCGCCGTCCGCGGAGCGAACCACCAATGATGCGCACGGAAATCGGCGCAGCTTGGGGAGTCGTTGCCTGCCGCGCGGTCGGTTTGCTCGCAGCCGGCCGGTCTGGAGAGGGTTTTTTGGGTCTGCGCGCCATGCCGCCGATCATCGCAGCTTACGGCCGCTTCGCCAACCGCCATCCGCCGGCACGAGCTGCACGGTGGCGGGAACCTGCGACTCTTCGCTCGGCGGATCATTGCCAAGCAGCTCATCGTCGAGTGGCTCATCGTCGAGCGGGCCGGGGTCCGACATCGCCGCGTCACCCGGCTCCGGCGGCTCCGGCGCTTCCAGGTCGGAGGCATCGTCGGACGGCCCGATCGCGCCCTGGTCATCCGCCTCCGGCAGGGGAGCGGTATCGCTGGGCGACGGCAAGTCCTCGCCTTGTCCGTCGGGGTTGTCGCCGTCGGGCATGGGC
Source organism: Pirellulales bacterium (assembly GCA_035533075.1). NCBI lineage: Bacteria > Pseudomonadati > Planctomycetota > Planctomycetia > Pirellulales > Pirellulales bacterium. The sequence continues at coordinate 78,709 of DATLUO010000039.1, forward strand.
AGGTTGCCCGGCTCGTTGGCCGGCGAACCGTCGGGCGGCGTTTCCTGGCCCCCGGGCGGAGTCGCCGCCGGTGAACTCGACTCCGACGCGAAGAGCTGCCCGGGTTGGTCCATGAACTGCGGCATGGCGCCCCGCGTCGCCACGTTGGGCCGCGTGAAGCCATAGTTGATATAGTGGGCCGAGTCGCGCTCGCGGGCCCGTTTGCGGGCGTCGAAGTAGGCCTTCGCCGGCCACGGACCCTCGGCCAGATAGACGCCGTCGTATTCCAACAGCGAGTTCTTGCGGTAGTGGACCTGGAGAATGGCCACGTTGTAATCGATCAACGCCCGGTAGTAGGCGATCTCGGCATCGGCCAGGCGGCGCTGCGCGTCGAGCAGCATATCGAGCGTCGCCGTGCCCACGTCGTAAGATGCCTTGACCGCCTCCACTTGCTTGGCCGCCGCCACGCGACGATTGAAGGTGGTGCGGCTGACCTGATAGTTGCGGTCCAGATCGCGAATGGAGTTGGTCAGCACGTGCGAGAGTTCGAGCTCCTGGTCTTGCAAAAAGGCCCGCGATTGCGCCAGCACCAGCTCGGCGTTGCGCACGCCCGACATCGCCAGGCGAAAGCCGATGGGCATGGTGAAATTCAAACCAAGCTGCCAATTCTGATAGTTGCCGTTCCAAAGCGTGTTCCAGGCGCCGGAGTGGGGCAAGGCCGTGGCGGGGTTGAAAGAGACACCGTTGTAATTGACCAGGTCGTTGCCGAACCCGCCCCAATGGTACAGGGCCTGAGCGTCCAGGCGGGGCATCAGATAGTTACGCGACGCGATCAGTTTCAGCTCGTTTTGCTTGACCACGAACCGCTGCCGCCGCAGTTCGACGCTGCGCGTCAGGCCTTCGGTCAGCACGGCGTTCCAATCGAAGCGGACTTCCGCCGTGGTGGGGTCGTCGGAGGGGCGAATCAGCCGGCCGTCCGTGGGAGCCAGGCCCATCATGTAGCGCAACCGGCTTTCGGCCGTGTAGAGCAAGCCCAACGTGTTCTCCACCTGGGCGCGGAACAGGAAGTACTGCTCGCGAGCTTGGGCCTCCTTCTCGGCTTCGCCGCCTTTGGTGCCCGTGCGATAGAGTGCGTGGACTTTGCGCCAGGTCTGCAACGCGCTGTCGCGGCCGGCCTGTACGGCATTCAGGTTGCGGTAGTTGTAATAAAGGTCCCAATAAGCACGCTCCACGTCGCTGACCATGCCCCGCACGCCGGCCTCGAAATCGGCCAGCGTGATATCGACGTTCAAGCGGGCCAGCACGACGCCGTTGTAGGTGCCGGGCAGGCTGTTGGGGTTCAGCACCGGCCCGGTCGTGGCTTGGCCGGCAAACAAGCCGACGTTGCTGTTCGGCCCGGCGATGCGGTTGAATTCCACGCCGGAGCCTTGCAGCAACGGATGGCGAAACTCCATTTCGACAGCCGGCGTGTATGCCTGATGGTAGAGGTTCGCCGCGCTGTTGTTGGCATTGTAATTCGTCAATTCTCGGAAGAAGACGCGATCGCCGGTGGCGGTCACTTTGCCGATTTCCGCTTGTTGCTGGGCGTAGTTCTGCTCGAAGACGATCGGCTGAAAGCCGGTGAAGTGCTGGTTCTGCGGAAAATTGTTGTGCTGCCAGTACATCTGCGAATCGAGATAGGCGTCGAACTCGCTGAGGGCCGCTTCCACGCCGTTGCCGGTGTTGGTCTCCTGCATCGCCGGATTGTAGATCGTCTGGCTGGTTTGACTCGTTCCCAGGCTGGCCCCGGTACTTTGGCCCTGGGTCTGCAACAGGATGCCGGTGGGAGCGATCGTCTGGTTGGATGCCGGCAAACCGGGCGTGAACAGCAAACCGCCCAAATTGCGCAGCACCTTGCTGTTCGCCAGGGCCGTCCGCATCGCCTCTTCCAGCGTGACATCCCAGATTTCGTGGACTTCCGGATTGCTCAAGGTGAGCGGATCCTTGGCGTTCGCCACGTCGTCGATGCGGTCGGTTTCCACATCCGGATACTCGATCTGGGTCGCCATGCCGCGGTAATGCGACATGTCTTTGTCGTTGAACAAGTAGACGGGCTTGCTGGGAGTGCAGCCCGTGGCGAGCGTGGCGATGCAGGTGACAAGTGCCACACGTGCGCGAAGTCGGCGGTTCATCGATTTGCAACCCTGGTCCGCTTTGCATTTTGCCCGGCAGCACGCTTCATGCGCAGCGCGGGCGGAATATCCAGCAAAGCTTGTATCGGCGGCACAACCGGCAAACTTGGATGATTCTATTTATCCAGAAAGATCACCAGAACGGGACAAGTCGGTACAAACATCGCATCTTAACACAAATGCCCTTTGGCAAACTACCGTATCGCCGGCCCTTGCGAAGCTTGCGGCGCACCGCTTAACTTGATACGAATGCCCGCCTCATACTCAACCGGCCGATAGCCATGCTGATCTTCGATGCCCATCTCGACCTGAGCATGAATGCCCTGGAGTGGAACCGCGACCTGACGCGGCCGGTGAGCGAAATTCGCCGGCGCGAGGCCGGTCACACCGACAAGGTCGACCGCGGCCGAGGCACCGTCTCGCTGCCGGACATGCGAAGGGGCCAGGTCGGCCTGTGCGTGGCCACGCTTATCGCCCGCCATGTCAAACCCGACAATCCGTTGCCCGGCTGGCATAGCCCGGAAATCGCCTGGGCCCAGACCCAAGGACAACTCGCCTGGTATCGCGCCATGGAAGAGCAAGGCGAAATGGTGCAAATCGCCGACCGGCGATCGCTCGACCGGCACGTGGCCCTCTGGCAAGACACACCGCCGGACCGGACGCCGATCGGTTACGTGCTGAGCCTGGAAGGGGCCGATTCCATCCTCACGCCCGCCAGGCTCGAACGCTCCTATGCCCAAGGCCTGAGAGCCGTCGGGCCCGCGCACTACGGGCCGGGCACTTATGCTTTTGGCACGCATTCGTCGGGCGGCCTCGGCGCGGCCGGCCGCGAACTGCTCGCCGAAATGGACCGCCTGGGCATCATCCTGGATGCCACGCACCTTTGCGACGTCAGCTTTTGGGAAGCGCTCGATCATTTTCAGGGGCCGGTCTGGGCCAGTCATTCCAATTGCCGGTCGCTGGTGCCGGAAGAGCGGCAGTTCAGCGACCAACAGATCAAGGCCCTCGTGGCCCGGGGCGCGGTGATCGGCGCGGCGCTCGACGCCTGGATGATGGTGCCCGACTGGATTCGCGGCAAGACCTTGCCCGAAGAGGCGGGCGTCAAGCTGGAACATATCGTCGATCATATCGACCACGTCTGCCAGTTGGCGGGCAATGCGCAGCACGCGGCGATCGGCACCGACCTGGACGGCGGTTTTGGCCGCGAGCAGTCTCCGTTCGATCTCGACACGATCGCCGACCTCGCGCGCGTGCCCGACCTGTTGCGCCACCGCGGCTACCGCGAGTCCGACGTCGAGGCAGTCATGCACGACAACTGGATTCGCTTTTTGCGGTCGGCCTGGCGCGAATAGCGTGGATTCGGATTCTGTCGGGTGGGACTATTTGAGCGTCGGCAGCGAGGGGTTTCCTTTCTCGACGCCCAGCAACTCCACTTCGAACACGAGCGTGGCGTTGGGCGGGATGCCGCCGTTGCCGGCACCCTGCTCACCATAAGCCAGCCCGGAGGGAATAAAGAGTTGCCATTTGTCGCCCACCTTCATTAATTGCAGTGCTTCGGTCCAACCCGGAATCACGCGGTTCACGGGGAACGAAGCCGGCTGACCGCGGCGGTAGGAGCTGTCGAATTCGTTTCCGTTGAGGAGCGTTCCCTTGTAGTGCGCCTTCACGGTGTCGGTTTTTTTGGGCGTTTCGCCTTTGCCGCTTTTCAACACTTTGTATTGCAGCCCGCTGGGCAACGTCTTCACGCCCTCTTTCTTCTTGTTCTGTGCCAGAAAGGCCTTGCCTTCTTCTTTGTTCTTGGCACCCAGCTCGCGCAGCTTGGCAGTGCGCTTTTCCTGGACCAGCTTTTGAATCTCGGGCATGGCGTCCGTGCGGTCCTTTTCGCTCATCGTGGGCTCTTTGCCTTCCATAGCGTCTTTGAAAGCGGCTAACACGATCTCCTCGTCGAGATCGATCCCGATGTCGCTAAACTGAGCGACTTGCTTGCCCAGTTCATAGCCCTGCATATAGCTGAGCGCCTTGAGTAACCGGGCCTCGTCGGCCGTGGTCAGCTTCAGGCCAGTGCCCTTCTTCTTCGGCGCCGGCTTTTCGTCCTGGTCTGCGTCGGCGTCGTCATTGTCGGCCGGCTGCGCGTCAGCCGCGTCGCGCGCTGGCTTGGCGGCGGCCGGCGCGGTGACGTTTTTCTTCTGCGGCGGATCCGCGGCGAAGGCAAAGGCCCCGGCCATCGCCAGCATGAAACATGAAAACAGAAACAATCTCATGAGAGCAGTCCTCTTCTGATAAGGGTTAGGATTCGTCGGCCACGCGCCGCTGCGTGATTTCGATGGCTTTCAGCAGGCCGCGGGCCTTGTTCAACGTTTCTTGATATTCGCTGGCCGGCAGGCTGTCGGCCACGATGCCCGCCCCGGCTTGCACATACGCCCGCTCGCCCTTGAGCACCATCGTTCGCAGGGCGATGCAGGTGTCCATGTTTCCGCTGAAATCGAAGTAACCGACCGCCCCGGCGTAGGGTCCGCGGCGGTGCGGCTCCAGTTCGTCGATGATCTGCATGGCCCGCACCTTGGGCGCGCCCGACACCGTGCCCGCCGGCAGACAGGCCCGCAAAGCATCGAAGGCGTCGCGCCCCTCGGCCAACTGCCCCGTCACATTCGACGTGATATGCATCACGTGGCTATAGCGTTCGATCGTCATCACGTCGGTCAGCTCGACCGATCCGTAGCGGGCCACACGCCCCACGTCGTTGCGGCCCAAGTCGACCAGCATTACGTGTTCGGCACGCTCCTTGGGATCGGCGAGCAATTCTTTCGCCAAGCGGCGATCTTCTTCCTCGGTTTTGCCGCGTTGGCGCGTGCCCGCCAAGGGCCGCACCGTCACTTGGCCATCCACCACGCGCACCAGGATTTCGGGCGAGCTGCCCACCAACGTGGTCTGCGGCAGCCGCAAGTAGAACATGAACGGACTGGGATTGACCACCCTCAGCGTGCGATAAATCTCGAATGGCGGGGCTGCGACGGAGATCTCCAGCCGCTGGCTGAGCACCACCTGAAAGATGTCGCCGGCCCGAATATACTCCAGGCACTTTTCGACCGCCCGCTCGAAGCTCGGCCGGTCGAAGTTCGACTGATATTGGACGTGCGGCTCGCCCCCCAGGTCGATGTCGGCCAGGCACAGCTTGCCTTCGACCGCCGCCAGCCGCGCCACCAGCCGGTCGACCCGCTCGCAGCCCGCGGCATATTCGTCGGCCAAGGCGGCATCGTCGCCACTGACGCGGGCCATCGCCACCACCAGCATCGTCTTGCGCACGTTGTCGAAGACCACCATGTGATCGAAAAAGGCGAAGGCCAGGTCGGGCAACTGGCGGTCGTCGGCCGGCGGATGCGGCAAGTGCTCGGTGTAGCGCACCGTGTCGTAGCCGGCGTAGCCGACCGCGCCACCGCAGAAGGGCGGCAATTCGGCTAGCGTGGCCGCTCTCACCGACGCGATCCGCCGCCGCAGCTCTTCCAGCGGATCGGCCGATTCGAACTCCTCGACACGCGCGGGACCGGCGGCATTCGGCGCCGTGACGACGACGCGCCGCCCCCAGGCCTCGATCAACAGAAAGGGATCGCCGGCCAGAAAGCTGTAGCGGCCCACTTTTTCGCCGCCGATCACGCTTTCGAACAGGCAGGCGCAACTGCCGCTGTCGAGCTTGCGAAAGGCGGTCACGGGCGTGAGCATATCGCCGGCGAGCTGCCGATAGACCGGCACAAGCTGCACGCCCCGCGCGATGCGGCGGAAAGCGTCGAAATCGGGAAAATACATCATGCCGGATCGGCCCACCGCGGCGGGATTGCTCCGGACATCGCTGGCGGCGTATCAAGTCATCGTTCAGGGGCGTAATGCTTCCAGCTTAGCAGCGGGGCGGGGCCAGGGCAACTTGCCGCCGTCGCCCGGCAGCGAAAGTGGCGCCTTTTGAACCGCGATTAACACGGGGTTCCGCCCTATTTCTTCTTGGGCTTGACGAAGAGCGGCTTCAAGGGGAGGGAAAACCCCGGCAGGACGTCGCCGCCGGTCAGGGTCGCGTTTTCGTCGAGCAGGGTTGAAGCGTCTTTGCCGGTAAACACTTCAATGGTCTTTTTGCGCGGCTCCTTCTCCCCGCCTTACTCTTGCCGGCGCCGGCCGTCGGTGTCTTTCCAGGCCAGATGGGCCTCGGCCTCGATTCCCTTGATCCAGGCTCTCTGTACCTCCGCCTGGTCTTCCTGCGCCACCTCGTTGTAAAGCGGAAAGGGATCGGCCAGAAAGCCCGCCCTGAGAACTTCGCGAGCGGGCTCGACGCTGACGACGCGCACCACATAGGCCGCGGTCTGCGGCTGGTTCATCGCCTCGCCGGCCGAACCCACGCTGAGGCTGAACACCTCGCGCATGAAATCGGCGCCCGGCGCCTCGACGCCTTCGACTTCGCTGATCCTGAGCGGCGACCGGTTGTCGGCGTTGGCGCTGCCGCGCGTCAGCCAGGAGAAGGCCGGCGTCTCGGCGACCGTCAGCCCCGCGCGGTCGGCCAACAGATCCTTCAGCGGCTTGCCGGCCTTGTTGGCCTCCTCGGCCAGTTTCTTGGCCTTGGCCACGGCCAGATCGCGGGCCTTCGTCATCTTCCAGGCGCGGAGAACTTTCGAGCGCACGTCGGCGAACTCCGGCACGTACGCATCGACCTCTTCCGTCTTCCACACCAAGTAACGGTTCGCCTCCACGTCCTGCACCGTGGTGCTTTGGAACTTCGCCATGGCCCGATAGGCGATAAACAAGAAGGCCGCGCTCCCCTGATCGCCCCGCGCTTCGGCCAGATCGGGATACTTCTCCTTGAACTCGCGCTGGGTGAGCATGCCCGTCTGCATTTCCGTCAGCCCTTGGGCCTCGGCAAGCTTATCGAGGCCGGGCATCTTGGTTTCGGCCTCATCGGCGTCGAGGTGGCGGCTGAACTTGCGCATTTTGTCGCGCACGACTTGCAGCGCCGCGTCGATCTTCTGGTTCGCCTTCTCGCGGGCCAGCTCTTTGCGGATCTCGTTCTCGACCTTCCACAGCGGCGCGTGTTTGGGATGCGGTCCCTGACGGATGTCTCGCCGCAGCAGGTACTCGTCGGTGATCGGCGGTGCCACGGCTGGGCGCTTCGTGGTCTTGGGCTTTTTGCCGACCGTCGGCTCATCGGGCGACATGGCGGCGGCGCCGTCCTTGTCGGACCCGGCCGGTTTGCCGGTGTCGTGGGGCGATGCGGCGGGCTGCTCGACATCCGGGCTTGGCTTGGTATCGGCGGACGGCTCTTCTTCATCGGCGGCCAGCAGGCCGGCAACTGCCGCCGTCGGACCAGCGAGTAATTCGGCAACGTGACGCTTTGCACGCCATAGCGACGATTGCGGCTTTTTGTTCTCGCCCGCTTTCTTGTCGCCGCCTTGTTCGTCCGTCGGCTTCTGTTCGCCGTCGGTGGCCTCGTCGGTTTTCGCTTTGTCGGCGCCGTCGTCGGCCGGCTTCTCGGCTGGTTCCTTCTCGTCCGACTCCGAAGGCTTTTTCTCCTCGTCCGGCGTAGACTCGTCGTCTTCGTCGGACAGCGCGTATTGGTCCCACAAGTAGCGTGTGTCTTTGAACTTTTCGTAATGCTCTTTGATCTCGTCCTCGGTTACGGCGGCCTCGTCCAAGAACTTCTCGAACTGGGCGACGACGACTTGAAAGGCGGCTTTCTTGGGTTCCTTGAAGCCCGGCGTGGGCGAGGCCGGATCGGGTTCCTGCTCCTTGTGAGCGTCGAAGAACGCTTGCAGGTCTTCCGTCGGCGCGTCGGCCACTTCGCCAATGAAATCTTCGACGCGCACGGGAGCGACTTCCACGCTGGCCCGTTGCTTTTGCCGGCGGTAATAGTCCCAGCGCTGGGCGGGCGTGGATTGCCCGGCGCCGGCAAGCGAAATGTCGCGCAGCCGTTTGGCCATCAGCTCGCCGCGCAGCGCCTCGAATAACTGGGGCTGAGTCGCGCCCAGTTGCTTTACGATGTCGTTGAAGACTTGCGGTTTGATCTGATCGTTCGTGAAGTCGCGGAGGTATTTATTGATGGCGCCGTCGCTGATGACCATCCCCATTCGCCGTGCGCGCTCGTCGAGCACCCACATTTCGACGACCGCTTCTTCCGTCGCGGGGCCAAACACGCGAGCGGCAATCTGCTGTGCGAAGATCTCGGCAAAATTGGCCGGCATCTTCGCTCCCGCAGTCCAGCACTCGGCCAGAAAATTGATGGCCAGCCGGCGGCGGTTCATCAACTGCCGCACTTCGCTGTCGCGGAGTGCGTGGTCGTAAGCCGTGGCCACGACCGGATCTTGCGATTGCTGCATGCGGTCCGAATCCATCGACACCAGGCCGCCGACGGAGAACCCCACCATGCACATGATCGCCAACAGCGCGTACATGGCTTTTTGGTGCTTGCGGAATACATTGAAGGGCGACGACATCTTGACAGCCAGGTAGGGCAAATACTAATGAGTGAACGAAACCACGCGAACTTCCGTGGCGGTGCATTTTAGGCCGTGTTGACGTAAATGCAATCCCAAGAACGAAGTAGGACGCCTCGAACCACCCTTTTCAATGGCTAAAAAGCATGGCTAAACGCACCTCCAAACCCACGGGCACCTCGCGTGCCGCGCCAAAAAACGCCGGCGGCAAGTCGCTGGTGATCGTCGAATCGCCCGCCAAGGCACGCACCATCAGCGGCTTTTTGGGCCGCGAGTTCGTCATCGAAGCCAGCATCGGCCACGTGCGCGATCTGCCGCAAGGTGCAAAGCAAATGCCGGCGGAATTGAAGAAAGAAACCTGGGCCTACCTGGGTGTGAACGTCAACGACAATTTCAGCCCGGTCTACATCGTGCCGCCCGGCAAGACCGAGCAGGTCCGCAAGCTTCGCGGGCTGGTGAAAGACGCCAAAGAACTCTACCTGGCCACGGACGAAGACCGCGAAGGCGAGGCCATAAGCTGGCACCTGCTCGAGCTGCTCAAGCCCAAGGTGCCCGTGCGACGGCTGGTGTTTCACGAAATCACCAAAGAGGCCATCCAAGAAGCCCTGGCCCACCCGCGCGACATCGACGACGACCTGGTCCGGGCACAAGAGACGCGCCGCATCCTCGACCGGCTTTACGGCTATGAAGTCTCGCCGCTCTTGTGGCGGAAGGTGCGGCCCAAGCTGTCGGCCGGCCGCGTGCAAAGCGTGGCCGTCAAGCTGATCGTGGAGCGCGAGAAGCAGAGGATGGCGTTCGTCGCCGCCACCTACTGGGACCTGCTTGGCCTGTTCGCCAAACAGACCGGCCAGGAGCTGGAAGCCGGCATCGTCAGCTATCAGGGCCAGCAGATTCCGGCGACCAAAGATTTCGATCCGGCCACCGGCAAGCTCAAGGATCCGTCGCTGCTGCTCTTGAATGAACAGCAGGTGGCCGACCTGGCCCGGCGGCTGCGGCAAGCCGAGTTTCACGTCGCTTCGGTTGAAACCACGCCGTATACCTCGAAGCCGTATCCGCCCTTTACCACCAGCACGCTGCAACAAGAAGCGAACCGCAAGCTCGGCTTCACGGCGCGACGCACGATGCAGGCCGCCCAAAGCCTCTACGAGAACGGCCACATCACCTACATGCGCACCGACTCGACGAACTTGGCCAAGGTGGCGATCGACGCCGCCCGCGAGTTGGTCGAGGCGCAGTACGGCCGCGAATATCTGCCCAGCCAGCCGCGGATTTACGCGACCAAGGTGAAGAACGCCCAGGAGGCGCACGAGGCGATCCGCCCGGCCGGGCATCCGTTTGCCATGCCTGAAGCATTGCGGGCCGAACTTTCCCCCGACGAATTCAAGCTCTACGACCTGATCTGGAAGCGGACGATCGCCAGCCAGATGGCCGACGCGCGCGGGCGGCGGATCACGGTGGCCATCGAGGGCGGCGAAGCGGTGTTCAAGGTGGGCGGCAAGACGATCGACTTCGCAGGTTATCTGCGGGCCTACGTGGAAGGCTCCGACGATCCCGAAGCCGAGCTGGCCGACCGCGAGACGGTGTTGCCCTCGGTCGAAGTGGGCGAGAAGGTCGACTGCCGCGAGTTGGAGACGAAGTCGCACACCACGCAGCCGCCCAGCCGCTACAACGAGGCCACGCTCACCCGTGCCCTGGAAGAAATGGGCATCGGCCGGCCCAGCACTTACGCGTCGATCATCGACACGATTCTGGCCCGCGACTACGTGTTCAAACGCGGCAACGCACTGGTGCCCACGTGGACCGCGATTGCCGTGGCCCAGTTGCTCGAAGGGCACTTGCCCAAGCTGGTCGATTACCAGTTCACGGCCCAGATGGAAGACGATCTCGACGCCATCAGCCGCGGCGAGCAAAAGTCGGTCGACTATCTGAGCAACTTTTATTTCGGCAACGGCCAGGACGGCCTGAAGAAGCAACTCGAGCACAAGGTCGAGGTGATCAACGCCCGCGAGGTGTGCCAGGTGTTGGTGGGCACGCCGGACGGGGCCGAGCCGGTTTATGTGCGGGTCGGCAAGTTCGGCCCCTACGTGCAACAGGGCGAGCGCCGGGCCAGCGTTCCCGACGGCTTTCCGCCCGACGAGTTGACGCTCGACAAGGCGATGGAAATGCTGGGCCAGGCCGCGCAGGCCGAGGAGCCGTTGGGCATCTGCCCGCAGACGCACAAGCCGGTGTTTCTCAAGACCGGGCGGTTTGGCCCTTACGTGCAGCGCGGCACGCCCGACGACGAAGAGAAGCCGCGGAACGCCTCGTTGCTCAAGGGGATGCGCCCCGAAGAAATCACGCTGGAAACGGCGCTCAAGTTGTTGTCGTTGCCGCGCGAGCTGGGCCCGCATCCTGACGGCTCTTCTATGGCCGGGCAAGCGGTGGTGGTGAGCAACGGCCGATTCGGTCCGTACGTGAAGTGCGGACCGGAGACGCGTTCGTTGCCGGCCGACGTCTCGCCCCTGGAAGTCAGCCTCGATCGGGCCTTGGCCTTGCTGGCGGAGCCCAAGAAGGCCCGCCGCGGCTTTGGCGCGCCGCAGGAACCGTTGCGAGTTTTGGGCGATTCGCCGGCGACGAAGCAGCCGATCCGACTGTTGCAGGGCCGCTACGGGCTGTATGTGGCCGATGGCACGAGCAACGCTTCGTTGCCCAAGGGCCTGATGCCGGAGGAACTGACGCTGGACCGTGCCGTCGAGCTTCTGGCCGAGCGAGCGGCGCGTGGGCCCGTGAAGCGTCCGGTCCGCCGCGGCCGCACCGGGCAGACCTCGACCGCCGGCAACGGCGGGCCGAAGGCCAAGCGGCCGGCAAAAAAAACCAAGAAAGCGGCGGTTAAGAAGAAGCCGAAGAAGTAAACGTGCTCGATCCGGTCGGCCTCCTCCAATTGCTGCGCGCTCCCGACGGCGTGGGAGTCCGGCGGGATGGCAACGCGGCGACTTGCTCGCAAACGCTGGGCACAGCTATACTTCACGCGGCCAAGAACGAAACGGCCGATCGCCGACAGGTTTCGCCCATGCTCGACCGAAAATTCATTGTCGAAAACGCGGACGCGGTGAAGGAGAACTGCCGGCGGCGCGGCGTGCAGGCCGACGTCGACCGCCTGCTCGAACTCGACGCCGCGCGGCGAGACAAACAGGCCCAGGTTGAAGACCTCAATCGCCGGGCCAACGAGGTCTCCAAGTCGATCGGCAAGGCCCAAGACGCCGCCGAGCGCGAGTCGCGAAAAAACGAAGGCCGCGAGTTGCGCGACCAGACCGCCGCCGCCCAGACCGCGCTCGACGCCCTTCTGGGAGAAATCGACGTCATCCAGCGCGGCATTCCCAACATGTCGCACCCCCAGGCGCCGCCGGGCGCGGGCGACGAGGCCGCCGTCGAGGTGCGCCGCGGCAAGACGCCGCACCGCGAGTTCGATTTCAGGCCGCTCGATCACGTCGAGCTGGGCGAACGGCTGGGCCTGATGGATTTCGAAGGAGGGGCCAAAGTCACCGGGCACGGATTCTATTTCCTCAAGAACGAGGCCGTGCTCTTGGAGTTGGCCCTGCAACGCTACGCGCTCGACCTGCTGCTGGCCGAGGGTTTTACGCCCACGATCACGCCCGACCTGGCCCGCAACGAAATCCTGCAAGGCATCGGCTACATTCCGCGCGGCCCGGAGACGCAAATCTACAGCATTGCCGACAGCGACCTGAGCCTGGTGGCGACAGCCGAAATTACGCTGGGCGGTCTGCTGGCCGACACGGTTCTGGAGGCCGAGGAGTTGCCGATCAAGATGTGCGGCATCAGCCATTGCTATCGCACCGAGGCGGGCGCTCACGGCCGGGCCACGCGCGGACTTTATCGCGTCCACCAATTCACCAAGGTCGAGATGTTCGCCTTCACGGCCCCGGAAGAAAGCGAGGCGACGCTCGATTATTTTTGCGGGCTGGAATGCCGGCTGTTTGACGGGCTGGAGATTCCTTACCGCGTGATCGACACGGCCACGGGCGACCTGGGCGGTCCGGCCTATCGCAAGTTCGACTTGGAGGCCTGGATGCCCGGCCGGGGAGAGCGCGGGGAGTTCGGCGAGGTCACCAGCACGTCGAACTGCACCGACTACCAGGCGCGGCGGTTGGGTGTCCGCTATCGCCGGAAGGGCGAAAAGGGAACCTCGTTCGTCCACACGCTCAACGGCACGGCGGTGGCGATCAGCCGCGCGTTGATCGCCGTGTTGGAGAACCATCAGCAGGCCGACGGTTCCGTGTTGCTTCCCGCCGCCTTGCGGCCGCTGGTCGGCAAAGAGCGCATCGTTCGCCCGTAACGTGGACCCTGTGACTTAGTCGCGCCGCATCTCTGCCTCCACCTTGACCGCGCCGTCGTGTAGAATGGCACTGTGGCGGATACTCTTTTCCAGAATGGGAGAATCAACACATGCCCACACTGGTCATCGAAAACGTGCCGGTATCGCTTTACGACCGAATTCAGCATCTGGCGAAGAGCCGGCAGCGGACGCCGGCGGATACCGTCCTCGAAGTGCTGGAGACGGCGTTTCGCAGCACGACGCCGACCCTCACGGAAGGGCCCTTGCCGCAGGAGCCGTTCTTGACGCAGGAGATTTGCGCCCCGTTCAACCTGCCGTGGCCGAAAGGCGAGCGTGTTGTTCCGATCGAGATCGCCGAGTACATTCCCACAGCTCACGACTTGCCGGAATAAGTAATGTTCACCATTCCTGCTTTGAGCGACGTCTTGACGCAAGGCGATGTTCTGGACGACTGTCCGCTGGTCCGTTTGAGCGCCGATTCAATACCAGCCGATCCACGTGCCATGGCGGTAGAACGATGGTTGGCTCGCGTCATCGTCCTGACCCAGGCATGCGACCTGGCGCAACCAAAAACCGACCTCGTTCTTGTGGCGCCCGTTCGCGACGTCGGGAAGTTAGTTGAACAAGGCGTGTTGAAGGGGAACGTCGTTCGCGATCATGTGCGCCGTCATTTGGTTTTCGGCTGGTACTTCATGCCCGCGGCGGCCACCCCGATCTCACTGCCGGAATCGCTGATCGACCTGCGCGACGTCCATTCGGTTCCGCGCGCCGTACTCGAGCAATTGATTGGCGGCGGCAAACGGATTGCGAGCCTGGTGCCCCCTTACCGCGAGCACTTGGCGCAGCATTTCGCCGTCACGTACATGCGCGTCGCTTTGCCGGAACCGTACGCGACGCAACCGTGAGGGTTCTCTATAAGTTGCTGTACTTGACGCGGGTGGCAATGAACTATCATCGGTGGCGGGGTCCCGGTGCGCGGGGAGCCGAGATCGAATAGCTGGGCCGCCTTCTTCGGAGACGCCCCCTCTTGACACTGTTATATGACAGTGTAATATATGGGCATGCAGCCGCGATGGAAGATTGCTGAATTGGCGGAGGTGGCGGGCAGGGCGCTGGCGAACGCCGGACAACACGAACAGCCCTCGGCCAGGGTGCGCGATGTGCCGGACCTGCGGACCATCCGCTATTACACCACGCTGGGAATTCTCGACCGGCCGCTGGAGATGCAGGGACGCACGGCCTACTATGGCCGGCGGCACCTCTGGCAGTTGCTGGCCATCAAACGCTTGCAGGCCGAAGGGGCCACGCTGGTCCAGATTCAAGAGCGGCTCGCCGGGGCCGACGACCGCAGCTTGAAGAAGCTGGCGAATTTGCCCGCTCGACTGGCATTCGGCGAACGCACTGCCGATAACGGCAAGCCTTCGCCCGTGCCAGAGGCGACAAGAAAAACGTTTTGGGCGGATGCGGCCGCCGTGTCACCGGCCTCGGTTCCATCGGCGCAAGCATCGCCGTCGATCGTGCAGTCGGCGCTGCACGTCAATCTGGCCGAAGGGGTGACGCTGGTAATCGAAGGGGTCGAGCAGGGGGCGTGTAGTGCGGATACGCTGGCGGCGCTCGAAGCAGCCGCTCGGGGCGCGACACGGGGCCTGGTGAAGCAATTGCGCCGCCTTGGTTTTACGGCGGCACAGGAAGGAACCGGTTATGATCCGAGCCATTCGACCGTTGGAAACCCATGACGTAAGCCCGCTTCAAGAGGAAGAGGCCGGCTTCGGCGCGCTGCGCACCGAGCGCGGCTGCCTGCCGCTGACGGCGCTCGACGTCCGCGGCAAAATCTGCGGCTTGCACGCGCACACCGTCGTGCGGCAGACGTTTCACAACGCTTTCGCGGAGGCGATCGAAGCGACGTACATCTTTCCGTTGCCCGACCGCGCGGCGGTGACCTCGTTCACCATGCGCGTGGCTGGCCGGCTGATCGAAGGCGCGCTGCGCGAGCGGCAGCAGGCCCGCGAAGAGTACGACCAGGCGATCGCCGCCGGGCACCGGGCCGCCATCGCCGAAGAGGAGCGCAGCGGCACGTTCAGCCTGCGCGTCGGCAACCTGCCGCCGGGCGAGGATATTTCGGTCGAGTTGACGCTGGTCGGCCCGCTCACCGTGACCCGCGGCGAGGCCGAGTTTCGCTTTCCGCTGGTCGTCGCACCGCGTTACGTGCCGGGCGTGCCGCTCAACGGGCCGCCGGTCGGCCTGGGTGTCGGGCACGACACCGACCAGGTTCCCGACGCCTCGCGCGTTACTCCACCGGTGTTGTTGCCCGGCTTTCCCAATCCCGTGCGGCTGTCGCTGGAGCTTGAATTCGACGCGGCCAGCATGCCGACGACGCCCGAATCGCTCGCGAAATCGCTCCGCTCCAGTCTGCACGGCGTGATCGTCGACGAAACAGCGGGACTGACCGTGCGCGTGCAGCCGGCCGAGCGGTTGGACCGCGACTTTATTCTGCGGTGTACTCTGGCGACCGAGCGGGTGGTGAGCGTGCTCTCGTGGACCCCGGCGGTGGAATCGCGCCCCGGAACCTTCGCTTTGTCGCTCGTGCCGCCGGCCGAGCTTGCCGACCGGCCGCCGCAGCCTCGCGACGTGGTGTTTGTGCTCGACCGTTCGGGCAGCATGAACGGTTGGAAGATGGTCGCCGCGCGCCGGGCAGTTGGCCGGCTGCTCGACACACTGCTGGAGCACGACCGCTTCTGCGTGCTGGCGTTCGATAATGCGGTCGAGTTCTCGCCCGAAACGAAGCGGCAGCTCGCCGCGGCGGGCAACCGCGCGCGTTGGCGGACGATTGAATGGCTGGGCGGCGTCGATGCCCGTGGCGGCACCGAACTGGCCGGCGCGCTGAGCGAAGCGGTCGGCTTGCTGGCCGCGGGCGATGCCGCGCGCGAGCCGGTGATCGTGCTGATTACCGACGGCCAGGTGAGCGGCGAAGATTCGCTTTTGAAGACGTTGGCCCATGCCGCGCACGGCCGCCCGCCGCGGGTGTTTGCCGTGGGCATCGACCGGGCGGTGAATGCCGGCTTCTTGCGTCGCCTGGCCGACCTGGGCCGAGGTGCTTGCGAGTTGGTCGAATCGGAAGACCGCCTCGACGAGGTGATGGACAAGCTGCACCGCTTGACGAGCGCCCCGGCGCTGCGCGAAGTGCGGCTGGAACCGATCGGCTGGCGTTGGCAGGACGATAGCCTGGCGCCGGCGCGGTTGGCCGACGTGTTCGTCGACCGGCCTGTGACCCTCTTTGGCCGGCACACTGCCGCAGGCGGCAACTTGCGGATGCGCGTGCAAGGCACCGACGCCGCGGGCCGGTCCTGGCAGCACGAAGTTTGCGGCGCCGCGACGACCGGCGACTTGCTGACGAGTCTGTGGGGTCGGGCCCGCGTGCGCGACCTGGAAGACCGCTACGCCAGCCGGTTGGGGGCGGAAGACAAAAAGCTGGCCGAGCAAATCGTGGCCGTCTCGCTGGAGAGCCACGTGCTCTCGCGGTTCACGGCCTATCTGGCGATCGACCGATCGGAGGTCGTCAACGCCGACGGCAAGCCGCGCGAGATACTTCAGCCGGTCGAGCTGCCGTCGGGATGGGAACAGCCGGAACCGCTCTTTTGCAGAGCCGCTCCTGCCAGCGGGTTTGTTCTGTATTCTTCCGCGGCGGCTCCGGCCGCGGGGGCACACATCGGCGGTTCCAAGGCACGCCTGCGGCAAAGCGGCGGCGCACCGTTGGACCGGCTGAAGGCGGCGGCCGATTCGTTCAAGTCGCCCGGTTGGTTTTCGCCGCGCCGCACGCGACTTAAGGCACTGATCGACGCATTAGTGGATCTCGAGTCGCAGTTGCAGGCGTTGCGACACCCTCGCTTGCCGGAGGTGAGCGAGTTGATCGAACGCGGCCGCGAGCTGCTGGCCGGGTACAACCGCGGCGCGAAGCAACCGCCGTCGGCGTCGGGCGTTGAGGAATACGTCGCGAAGATCCAGACGCTGATCGAGGAATTGCGGCAGACGCCCGGCCTGGTGCGGGCCGGGTTTTGGAAGTGATCGGCGGGCACCTCCCGCGTGCCTGGCCTGACCCATAACTATCCCAACTATCCAACTATTCTGACCGCGTTTGCCTGCCGTGCTTGGCGTGTTACGCTGGATGTTCGGGCCGCCACAACGCCGACTGTCGGAGAAAAATTGCCATGATACAGCCTGTTCGCCAAGAGTTGCTGAGCGCACTTGCCGAGTTGAGCGGGGCCATGCCCGACGTGCGATTCGGCCAGCTCATCGCGAATCTATCGACTCTTGCCCGCGGCTTGTCGGCCGAAGGGCTTTGGGATGCCGAAGACGAAGAACTGCTGGCCGCGGCGCGCGAGCAATTAGCTTATGTCGCCGAGCACGCGGCCCAGCCCGACTGAACAGCCATGGCCGTCGTTTATCCCGCCTGCCGCTGGTAAAGCGCCACCGGGCTGGTGCGGATGTGCAGGTCGAGCTGCGGGAACGCGATGTCGATGCCCTCGTCGCGGAAACGGTCGTGAATCTTGGCGTGAAGGTCGTGCGTCACCGTCAGCCGGTTCTCCAGGTTCGGCAGGTAACAACGCAACACCAGGTTCAGCGCGCTGTCGCCAAAGCCTTCGAAACTGGCCATCGGCGCGGGGTCTTTGAGCACGAACGGGTTCTCGGCCGCCGCCTGCAGCAATAACGCGCGGGCACGGTCGACGTCGGAGCCGTAGGCCACGCCCACGTTCACCGTGACGCGGTTCATCTGGTCGCTCAGCGTCCAGTTGAGCACCCGGCCGGTGATGAATTCCTTATTCGGAACGATCAACTCCTTGCGGTCGAAGTCGGTGATCATCGTGGCGCGGATGCGAATGCGCGAGACCACGCCGCTGATGTCGTCGACCGTCACCACGTCGCCCACGCGAATCGGGCGTTCGAACAGAATGATCAAGCCGGATATGAAATTGGCGAAAATCTCTTGCAAGCCGAAGCCCAAGCCGACGCTGAGGGCCGCCACCAGCCAATGCACCTTCGACCAGGTGATGCCCAAGAGCGCGCAGGCCACGATGATGCCCGTCGCCGCAATGGCGTAGCGAAAGAGCGTCGTGACGGCGTAGCGGGTGGCCGGTTCCAGCGGCAGCCGCTGTAAGAGCACAATCTCCAACAGGCCGGGGATGTTGCGCGTGGCGACCAGCGTCAGCACGAGGGAGATCACCGCTTCCAGCAAATGCACCACGTTGATCGGCTGCGGAAGCGCGGCTCCCCCGCCTGCGTCTACCACCGAAACGTGCCACAGCGGGACATTCAGCACTGACAGCGCCGGCAGCACGTCGGCCCAAATCAGCCCTAATCCGGCGGCCAGCCCGGCCATCAAGGCGGTCTGCACAAAGCGCTGCGTTTGCAAGTTGATCGTCGTCAGGTCGAGCTGACCCTCGGCGGCGGCCGGCACGGCGGGCAACTCGGCCCCGTCGGGACCGCGCGGCTCGTGCTGCACGGCCGCCCGACGCAACCGTGCCTGCCGAATGGCCAAGCGCCGCCGCATGATCAGCAGCCAACGCAGCAACAGCGCGCCGCTGATCAAGAACGCCACCAACAACCAACCGGTGGCGTGAAACCGCCAGGCAAGCTGCCGGGCCGTATAGTAATAGCCGAGACCCGCCAACACGGCCAGCGCCAGCGGGCTGGCGGTCAGCAGCGGATGCGCGAGGTAGTGCATGCGGTCGACCCATCCGCCCTGGCGGTATGCCCGGAACTCGTGCAAAACGCCGCCGACCGGCCTGAGCACGCGGTGCAGGAACACCGAGAGGGCCGTCATGGCCACGATAAACAGCATGCGGTTCAAGGCCAGCCAACGGTCGTTTTCCAGGGCGTGCATGGTGGCGCCCGCCAGGGTGATCGGCAGCACGAGCGGCATGAACCAGCGGAGCTGCTTGCGGAGCAACCGCGTGCTGTGTTCGGGCCAGCCGAAATGCGCCGTGCCCAGTCCGCGGCCACGACAGACTTGTCGCAAAAACTCCATCGAGGCCAAGGCGACGGCGCTAAAGATCAGGCCGTGGGCCAATGCCCGGTCCAACTCCGACCTTCCCGGCGCGTGCTCCAAGAGCGACCCGAACATCGCCAACAGCAGAGGCCAGGGGGCCGCCATGAGCAGCGTGAAGATCAATGCCCGCAACGTCAGGCTCATGTCGTCGGCGGTGCCACGGGCGGCCTGTTCGCCAAGCTGCCGGACGCGCTGGCGCATGTTCGGCTGCGTCGCCAACAGGGCCAGAAACAACAGGGCCGTCAGACAGCAGGGCAAGGCGTTGGCCTTCGCGCTGCGGACGAGCTGCCCGCCGACGGCCAGCCAGTCTTGAGGCCGAGCGAGCCCGCGGAGCGCCTCGCCGGCCGCGGCGAGGTCGCCTGTGCCCAGCCGCGAGGTGCTGCGCACCCAGAGAATGCGTTCGTCGATGTAGTCGCTCTGACCTGCGATGGCGTCGAACAATTCCTTGTCGGCGGTGGTCACCGAGGCGATTTCGCGTAGGTAGCTGTCGTAAGCGCTGCTCAGCGAGTCGATCAGCTCGCGACGGGTCTGCAGCAAGCGCCGCACCTCGGCCTGGAGCGCTTCGCGGGGCGAGTGCGAGGCCGACAGATCGAGGCCGCGCAGCACGCTCTCGGCCCGCTGGTCGATGTCGCCCAGTTTTTTTCGTTGCTCGGTGAGGTTCAGCGATTCCACCTGCACCGACTCGATCTTCGATTGCGGCAGCCGCCCGGCTTCGAGCTGCCGGCGGTGGCGAAGCAGGTCGGTGCGGCATTGCAGGAAGTACGGTCCGAGCTGCTGGGTCAGGCCCAGCTCAACCCTTTTTTTTACGTCTTTGAATTCGCGGTCCAGATCGTTGAGTGCGTTAGTAAACTCGACCGCTTGCTTCGAGGCCGCTGCCACGTCGTTGTTGACATTGGCGACGCGCCGGGCAAGGTCTTCGTTTTCTTCAGCGATGCCGCGCAACTCGGGATAGGCGTGCTGCTTCTCGCGTTTGGCGGTGCTGAGCTTGGCTTCCGCCTCGCGCTGCCGCCGCGAGTGCAGAAGTTTTTGCCGGTCGACTACCAACTGCTTGCGCACGGCCACCTGACGCTCGGCCAGATCGTGCTGCTTGGGGAGCAGTTCGTCTTCGGCATTGTAGCTTTCTCGCTCGCTTGTGCAGCAGGCGACTTCCTGGGTGAGCGCCTTTTGGCAGGCGGCCAACAGTGCTTGCTTGGCCGCGGTCATTTCCTTTGGTTCGTCGGCGACGGCCAGTGCCGTAAGCTGCGTGGATATTTCACTCAGCTTCTTGTTGGCCGCCTCGATCTGGTCCGGGATGCTCTTCAGCCGCCGTTCAGAGCGACGTTGCGGCTCGGCTTCGAGCTTCGTCAATTCCTCTTGCGCTTGGGCCAAGGCGTCTTGTGCCGCGGCCAGTTGCGTCTCCAGCTCGGCCGCGGTGGCGCCGGCCGGCACATCGGGACGCTCGACTTCGGGCGGCTGGTCGAGCTCGAGGCGCACTTCGCGCAGGAGCTCCGGCGCCGTCTGCGCGGCTGTTTTGAACTTGGCGGATTGCTTGACCAGCGCCTCGGCGCGGTCGAGTTCGGTCAGCGCATTCTGGTAGACTGCGACGATTTCGGCCTTGGCATTGTCGTCGAGTTGCGTGGCGGCCTTGACCTGCGCCATCTGGGTCTTCAGTGACTCGGCCGTGACCTCGGGCAGATTGGCCGCGACCGCTGGCGTAGGCGGCGCGCTGGCCGCTTCGGCAAGGGCCTGCGACGGCAAAAGGCCGCCCAACAGCGCCGCGAAACGGCAACCCCACTTCACAGGGCGTAAAGTATTCATGCTCGCGAGTCCCTCCCTGTCCTCGGTGCGACACCTTCGCAAGTTTTGGCCGCCGGAACAAGGCCACTTCGGGTGGCGACAGTCAGACTTCCTGCACTCCGCCCGTGGCAAAAAAGAGCTTCAGCGCGTGCAGGTTGGCGGCCACGTCGTGTACGCGAACGATCCCGACGCCTTGGCTGGCCAGTGCCAAAGTGACGCCGACGGTGCCCGCCGTGCGGTCGGCCATCTTATCGCCGATGATTTTGCCGATAAAACCCTTGCGCGAGTGGCCGACCATCAGCGGGCAACCCAGGCCGTGAAACCGCCGGCAATGCGCCAACAGCGTCACGTTGTGCTCGTGCGTCTTGCCGAAGCCGATGCCCGGATCGAGCGCGATCCGCGACGGCAGGATGCCGGCGGCCAACAGGGCGTCGCGGCGCTGACGGAGGTAGTCGTAGACGTCGGCCACCACATCCTGATAGGCCGGGTTGTCCTGCATGGTCTGCGGCGTGCCGGGCATGTGCATGGCACAAACGGCGGCCTGCGCGTCGAGCGCCGTTTCGATCATCTGCTCGTCGCCGGCCAGCGCGGTCACGTCGTTGATGATCTCCGCCCCGGCGGCCAGCGCCTCGCGGGCCACGGCCGCCTTGGAAGTGTCGATCGAGATCGGCAGGCCGGTTTGCTCGACCAGCGCCTGCACGACCGGCAGGACGCGGCGCAACTCTTCGCTGGCTTCGACCGGCTGCGAATAGGGCCGGGTGCTCTCGCCACCCACGTCGATCAGGTCGGCGCCTTCGGCCGCCATCCGCAGGCCGTGCTCGATCGCCGCCGGAACGCCGGCAAATTGGCCGCCATCGGAGAAGCTGTCGGGCGTGACGTTCAGAATGCCCATCACCAGCGGCCGCGCCGGAAAATCGAGCCGGCGCGTGCGGAGTTGCCAGTGGCTTGCGCGTTGAGGCACGTTCATCACCACGGCGCTTCCATCATCGAAATCACTTGCACGGCCAACCACTGCACGTCTTGCATCTCGGCACTGCTGGTCGACTGGCCCAACTCGGGAAACAGGTTGGCCGACTGGTCGATCGGATTGAGGCTGGGCGGCAAGGGCACGTTGACCGGTTGGCCAAGCTGGTCGCCGTTGCGGTTCACCCAACTGGCCGAGATTTGCAGCGTGAACTGCGACTCGCGAGGTTCATCGGTGAAGCTCTCCATGAGGACTTGCTTGGTATCGGTGATGATCCGCACGGTCAAGACGCTGTCGGCGTCGGGCGTATTGACGACTTTGTAGGGCGTCACCTGTTCGATCCGTTTGACGACGGCTTCCGTCAGCCACTCGCCCAAATAGCGGCGATAGCTGGTCGACTCGATCATCGGCACGTAGACGGTCTGGATGTCGGGAGCGTAGAGGCTGCGTGCCCCCATGCGATAGTTCACGCAGCCCGGTGACGCGAAGAGCAACAGCACAAGCAGCGAGGGCAGGAAATTGCAAATTGCAAATTGCAAATTGCAAATTGCAAATTGCCCGACGCCTGATGCCTGACGCCTGACGCCTGACCTGTAAATCGCCATCGCTCTCATCTCCACACCTAGTGATTCTTTTCGCTTTCAGGCAAGATTTTCTTCAGCCAGGCAAAATAATCGCGCGGCACCGGCGGATAGTTCTTGATCTCTTGGATCCGGTCTTCCGCCATCTTGGCGAACGGCGTGTCGGCGTATTCGCGGATCGTCTCCGCATAATAATATCCCGCCGCCCGGTAATACTTGATTTTGTAGTAATACTCGCCCGCCTGATACTCGCGCTGAGCCCGCTCGACGCGGATCAGTTGCTTGGTGGCAATCAGCAGTTCGCGCTCTTCGCCGAGCATTTCGGCGGGGAACTGCGTCAGCGTCTGCTCGATGAGTTGTTCCGCCTCGTTCAAGGGCCCGGCCTCGTATTGCGGCCCTTGATAGGCGCGAAGCTTGGCCCGAATGCCCAGCAGGTGCGCCTCGCGTTGGTGCTCGCTCTGAGGGAAATCCTTGCAGACCCGCGCGTACTGATCGGCGGCGTCCTCAAAGCGGTTGTGCAAGAAATACGAGTTGGCGATGGCCATGGCGGCATCGTCGCCCAGCGGTCCTTGGGAATCCTCCAAGTAGACGTCGTTGTAGGCCTTCACCGCGTGCCCGTTGGCATCGACCCACGGCCGCGTTTTATCCGTGAGGTTGGGATACCAATGTGAATCTTTCCGGGCCGAGACGTCCCAGTAGTGAGCGATGGCAAATTGCCGCGGCACAATATCGATCAAATACCGCGAGTTTTCATATTTCTTCAGCAGCGCGCCGTAGGTGTCGCTGGCCTTGGGATAGCGGTCGTCGAAGAAGTAGCTCTCGGCGAGCCAATAGAGGGCGTCTTCTTCCAGCGTCGTGTCGGGCCAGCGGTCGGCGGCCACGCTGAAGCACTTGGCCGCCTCGGCATACTTCTTCTGGTGGAAAAGGGCAATTCCTTCGTCGAATTGCTTCTTGGCCAGCTCTTCGTTGGGACCGCGGCCGAAGGCCTTCTTGATCTTCTTGCCGATCTTCTCGGCCGAGATGTTGTCGGTGGCTTTGTCGAACAGCGTTTTTTTCTCGCTGGAGTACTCCTCGAGGTTTTCGTTGCGAATCAGGTCGGCCGGCGAGATGCTCGGCGGCGGGACGTATTGGGGCTTCTGATAGCTGGCCTGCACCACGCCGGAAGCAGGCGGCTGGCCCGGCGGAGCCTGCGCCGGAGATTGCGCAGCCTGAGCCGACGGCCGGGCAAACGGGTTCCACCCCACGCCCGAACGGCAGCCGGCGGCGGCGATCACGATCGCCGTCGCCGCCATTCGCATTATCACCGGCCGTTTCATTCAGAGAACCCTATTTAAGGTACTCCTGCATTCGTGGTTTGTGCCCTAACAGGTGCGCCAGGTAGTGGTTGAGCACGCCCCGCAGCTCGCCGGCCGCCGAGCGGCCGAGCTCGATGCGCCGCCAACTGTCGGACTGCGAATCGGCAAATCGTTGGAGAAGCTTGAGTGTACCGGCATGAAGCAAGACGACGTGTTTGCTGCCCGGCCGGCATCGCGTGCATAAAATGCCGCCCGAACTGAGTCCAAAGGCAACGCGTCCGACCGGCTCGATGTGTTGGCCGCACTCGACGCAACGGTCGAGCGACGGCAAATGTCCCAGCGAGCGAAGTGCGGCCAGCTCAAAGCGCAGCACCAACGGCGGCACGGCCACCTCGCCCCGCTCCAGCGCCGCCAGCGTTTCGACGGAAAGGTCGAAGAGATCGGGGTGGGGATCGGCGTCGTCAGTCAGTTCGTTGAGCAACTCGGCGACGTAATAACCCGCGTAAAGACTGGACAGGTCGCGGGCCGCCGGCCGAAACCGCTTCTCCAACTTGGCTTCGGTCAACAGGTCGAGGGCATCGGACGATTTGCGCAGGAACACTATCCGACAGCGTGCCAGCAGGTCAAGGGCAGACTCGAACGGCCCCTTGAGCCGCCTCGCTCCCTTGGCCAACCCCCGCACCTTGCCGAATTCGCGCGTGAACAGCGTGACCACGCTACTGGTCTCGCTGAACTCGACCGCGCGGAGCACCAGGGCCGTGGCTTTTTCGGGCTGCATGGGAGGGTGCCTATTCGCTGTGGTCAGATTCCTGAATCCTGAACCCTGAACCCTGAACCCTCAAATAGTGCCGCTCGCGCTCGCGCATTACCTCGCGGTCGGCCGGGTCTTTGTCGTCGTATCCCGCCAGGTGCAGGGCGCCGTGGATGACGTAAAGCAGCAGCTCTTCCGCCGCCGACCAGCCGAACTCCTCGGCGCGCGCGCGGGCAGTGTCGGCGCTGACGATGATCTCGCCATCCAGATACCCGTCGGCTTGTTCCAGCACGAAGCTCAACACATCGGTCGGCTCATCGTGATCCAGCCACCGGCGGTTCAGGGCGTGGATGGTAGGATCATCGACCACCGCCAGACTTATTTCGCCCTCGGCAATGCCTTCGCCTGAAAGCACGCCCGCGACGGCCGCACGCAACCGCGCCGCGTCGATCGTCAGGCCGTCTTGTTCGTTGGTGATGGCAATCTGGAGCATTTACGACTCACCGGGGCAAGCCCTCGTTGTCCTACACGTCTCGCGCGTCAGCCGCGTAGCGGCGAGATAGTTTAGCCGCGGGCGCGAGCCCACGGTACCGATGCGGTAGGTTAGGCAAGCCGCGTAGCGGCGACAGAGGTAGCGCACCACGCGCTCTGTCGCCGCTACGCGGCTGCGCGGATCGTTGGCGTCCCTCTTCCGTGGGCTTGCGCCCACGGCTAAACTCTACCGTCCCTACGGGACTGGGAAACGCAACCGCCGCGCCGCGGCGTCGGACTTGTGTAGAAGGACGAGGGGCAAGCCCCTTCGTGGCGGAACAAAACCGGTACAACAACGAAACCATCGCAAGGCCAACTTTTTAACGGCCCAAGCTCTGCCCCAGCCACCACTTGAGAACCGCGGCCGGGCAGCGTATGACTAATCATGGGCAGTGCCCACCTGACGGCCTCAGTCTCCTCTCGCCCTTTGCCGATGCCCACCATCGCCTATCTTACCGCCGGCGGCGCCGGCATGTTCTGCGGAAGTTGCATGCGCGACAACACGCTGGCCGCCGCGCTCGCCAGGCTCGGTTGCGATGTGCAGCTCATCCCACTCTACACGCCCATCCGCACCGACGAAGATGACGTCAGCATCGACCAGGTGTTTTTCGGCGGAATCAACGTCTATTTGCAGCAGAACGTGCCGCTGTTTCGCTATTTGCCCGGCTTCTTGGTCCGCTGGCTCGATCACCCGCGGCTGATCAACGGCGTGTCCCGTTTCGCCATCCGGACCAGCGGCCGGCAGCTTGGCCGTTTGGCCCTCTCGGTGCTGCGCGGCGAGCATGGCAATCAACGCGGCGAAGTCGTGCGGCTGGTCGACTGGCTGGGCCGACACGTCAAGCCACAGTTGGTCAACCTGAGCAACCTGTTGATCGCCGGCTGCGTGCCCGCCATCAAGCGCGAATTGAAAGTGCCGGTGCTCGTGACGTTGCAGGGAGACGATCTCTTTTTGGAGGAGTTGCCCGAACCGTTTCAGTCGCGGGCACGCGATGAGCTGCGGCGGCTGGCGGCTGAAGTCGATGGCTTCATGGTCTTCAGCCGCTACTACGCCGAATATATGGCCGAACAGCTTCAGGTGCCGCTGGAGCGGTTTCACATCGTTCCGCTGGGCATCCAGACCACCGACTACCAAGCCCTCGACCGTGTGCGCGCGGCGGGCCATCCGCCCACCATCGGCTATTTGGCCCGGCTCTGCCAGGCGAAAGGGCTGCACGTTCTGGCTGACGCCTACCTGCGGCTGCGAACGCTGCCGGGCACGGAGCAGGCCCGTCTGGAAGTGGCCGGCTGGCTGCCGCCGACCGACCGCGAGTTCGTCGAGGCCGAGTTCGCCAAGCTCCGCGCCGCGGGCGCGGGCGACGACTTCCGCTATTGGGGCGCGATCGAACGGGAGCAAAAGCTCGACTTTTTGCGAACGATCGACGTGCTGTCGGTGCCGACGACGTACCGCGACCCCAAGGGCATTTTTGTGCTGGAGGCGCTGGCCAGCGGCGTGCCCGTCGTGCAGCCAGCCCACGGCGCGTTTCCCGAATTGCTGGCCGCGACGGGCGGAGGCGTGCTCGTGCCGCCCAACGATCCGGAGAAGCTGGCCCAAACGCTGCACGACTTGCTGGTCGATCACGCCGCGCGCTTGGAGCTTGGCCGGCAAGGCCGCGAACGCGTGGTGGGCGATTTCAACGCCGATCGCATGGCCGCGGCCACGCTCGACGTCTATCAGCAGTATCTGGCCGCGCCGCGTGGCTCAGCTCACTTCTCCAACTCCGCGATGCTCCTGAAATCGTCCTTCAGTGAGCGATAAAGCCGCTGATAGACGGGAAACGCCCGGTGGTAATACTTTTGCGCCGGGCGGTTGGGGACCGTTTCTTTGACGACGCTCACCGTGGCGCGGCAGGCCTCGCGCACGTCGCGAAACGCCCCGCCGCCCACCGCCGCCAGCAATGCCACTCCATAAGCCGCGCCCTCTTCGGCGTTGAGCGTGACGACCTTCTGACCAAAAACGTCGGCCTGAATCTGCCGCCACAGCGGGCTGCGCGAGCCGCCGCCCGACGCCCGAATCTGCCGCACGGGCACGCCCAGCTCGCGAATGACCTCCAGGCTGTCGCGGAGCGAGTACGTGACGCCCTCCAGGATGGCCCGCACCAGGTGGCCGCGCGTGTGGGCCAGCGTCAGTCCGACGAAGCAGCCGCGGGCGTTGGCGTCGGCGTGCGGCGTGCGCTCGCCGGAAAGGTAGGGCAGAAAAAAGAGTCCCGCGCTGCCGGCAACGACCGCTTCGGCTTCGCGCGTGAGCGCTTCGTAGGGGTCACGGCCGGTTTCTCGCGCGGCGGCGATCTCGGCCAGGCAAAGCTGGTTGCGGAACCATTGCAGCGACCCGCCGGCCGAAAGAGTGACGCCCATCATGTGCCATTTGCCCCGCACCGCGTGGCAAAAAGTATGGATGCGGCCGTCCGGATCGAACTTCAATTCGTCGCTGTACACGAACATCACGCCGGAGGTGCCGATCGACGTGCTCAGTACGCCCGAAGTGACAATGCCGCTGCCCACCGCCCCGGCGGCGCAGTCGCCCGCCCCGCCCACCACGCGGCAGTCGGTCGAGAGGCCCAGCTCCGCGGCGGCCGCGGAGGTGAGCGTGCCGGTGACATCTTCAGATTCATAGCAGCGGCCGAGCAGATCGGCGTCGAGCTGGAGCTTGCTCAACAGCGGCTTCGACCAGTCGCGCCGGGCCACGTCGAGCAGCAGCATGCCGCTGGCATCGCTGACTTCGGTGGCATAGTCGCCGATCAGCCGCCGGCGAATGTCGTCTTTCGGCAGCAGCACTTTGTGCAGCCGGTCGAAATGCCTCGGTTCATGGTTCCGCAGCCAGAGGATCTTAGGAGCGGTGAAGCCGGTGAGGGCCGGATTGCCGACCATCTTGATGAGCTTGCGTCGGCCGCCCGCCCGGCTTTCGATCTCGGCGCATTCGGCGGCGGTGCGCTGATCGTTCCAGAGCAATGCGCGGCGGATGACACGGTCGTTCTTATCGAGAAACACCGAGCCGTGCATCTGGCCCGACAGCCCGATGGCCTTGACGTCGGCGGCCTTGAGGCGGGCTTTTTTGACCACCGCCCGGACCGTGGTGACCGTGGCCCGCCACCAATCGTCGGGATCCTGCTCGCTCCACAGCGGTTGGGGATGATAACACGGATAGGTTTCGGTCGCTTCGGCCAGGATTTTGCCGTGCTCGTCGATGGCCAGCGCTTTGGTGCCGGAGGTGCCGATGTCGATGCCGAGAAAAACGCTCATGGGTGGCTCGATTTCGTGGTGGCGTCCAGCCTGACCCCCTTTCCACCGCGCAAACTTCGACGCGCTCGTTCGATGCGGTCGAGAAACCGCGGATCGTTTTCGAGTTCGGCGAGACGAAGGTACTTCGACAAGTCATCCTTGATCTCCGAGAGAGCCACCTTCTTCATTGGGTTCACCAGGACGTCGGAACGGAGATCCGCCTTGAGGTGGTCGAGATCTTCGGCCGCCTCAGGCGCGAGCACGGTTTCGTAGCGCATTTCTGGCTAGAGTATAGCCAGAACGCGCGAATCGACCAACAGGTCGGCTTGCCGTCGTCCCGCAGTGGCAGTTTAGTCCGCACGGAGGCAGAACTACCGAGGGTTCAGGGTTCCGGGTTCCGATGAGGGATGAGGGATGGGCCAAACGATCGCCTATGGCGGCGTCCCTCATCCCTCATCAGTCGGCAGCCACGTGCGGAACAAAGTCGCCAACGGCCTGTCCGCGGACGACCGTGAAGTGCATGCTTGCCCTCGGCGCGGCTTACCTCGGGGAACGGCACTTCGTCGATTTGTTCGAGAGTTTTATAACGTGCAAACAATTCGGTGCTAAAGGTGCGCTCTTTCCACTCTTTCGACTATCCTAGCCGATCGGCTATAACTTGATCGGAGGCTTTGGTTGGCTCGCAAGGGACGGCCACTGCCTTCGTTTTTTATGGCTCCTCGCTACGGTCCCATTGGCCGCGAAGATCGTCGAGGTAGGTGACGCCGTGTAGTTGCCAGTAGCCACTCTGATCGGCTTTTGGTTTCTGGCCGTGAAACTGCGTGTCGTGCAACTTTGCAGCGTACGGGCGCAGCTCTTCCCGCGCGGCCTGCTGGCCACCCGCCCCGCGCTCTGCGATGGTCATCCCATATCCAGGTGACCAAATCGGGGAAGATCATGGCGTGAAGCGTTTCACCTGGCGGCCAACGAGCAGGAGTTTTGGCGGCAGAAGGCCGCGCACCCGCGGGTCGCGGCCGACGAGCACGGCCCGCAGTTTCTGGAGTTCGTCAAACGGGCCTGCCTGCACGCGGCGCCGCTCGCCAAGCCCAAGGACCTGGCCTGGTTCGTCGCCTCTTACGCCCGCGACGCCCTGGCCCGCGTCGAAAGGCAAAAGGAGCTGCCCGCCTTGCAATCGGTTCGCGCCGCGCTCGAAGAAGCGCTGGGCATGAAGTTCACCGACGAGAAGGGCGAGCACTTCTTTCGCTCGACGCTCGTGCAGACGCTGTTCTACGGTGTGTTCTCGGCCTGATCGGCCGGATGAATCACGAGCACCGCCAGCGCCACCAGTGCCGTGCCGCATACGCCGGCCAGCCCCACAACGTGCACGCGGTCGAGCGGGGTCGCCGCGAGGAACAGGCCCAACGCGGCGAGCCAGACGCCGCCGATGCCCGCCGCCAGCAGGACCGCCGCCAAAACCATCGCTACGTTCACAGCATGCGCTCCATGAAGTGCGCGAAGACCAGGCCCGCCGGCAGGGCCAGCACGGCGACGGTCAATGCCAGATCGGCGAACGAGGGCTGCCCGAGCCCCGCGGCAAAAAGCAGGATGGTCAGCGAGGTGATGGTCGTTGTCAGGTTCAGCGCCAGCAGACGGTCGATCGGTGGTTTTGAGAGCAGCACTGCACCGCACGGCAGGAGCGCCAGGGACAACAGCAACACGCCCAGCAGCCACAGATTCATAGCGGCCACTCCCGCGAGGGCGCCGACGCCTGCTGGGCCTTTGCCAGCTCGTGGACGAGCAGCCGCTGATTCGGCCGATCGGTCGCGATCACGATGCTATTGGGCGTTAGTGAATTGGCGACGGTGACCCAGGCCTGGCGTGTAATGCTGTGCGGCTCTTCGCCGCCGGTGTCGAACGGCAAGTTGCGCAGGCGGCCCGTCGCTGGTTGGCGGGTCACCATCGACTTCATCAGCACGGCGATCACGCGGCCGCAGTCCGAGACGACCTTGCCGGGCAAGCGCACCAGCCATTTCGCCGGCGGCACGACGAACGCCGGTTTCTTCCTGTCGAACTTTCGTAGCGCCATGGCGGCGCCGGCGGCCAGCGTTGCGGCGACGAGCGCCATCAGGCATTCGGGCCACGTCAGTTTGGCTGCGAACGCCAGGTAGAGCGCGGCCCACGGAACTACGCGCAGGAGCAGCGCTGTCAGACGACGATCAATAGCCACAGCAAGCGTGCCTCGAAGAACGGCCAATAAAAAAGCTCCGCGGTAGTGGAGCATATCGCAACTCCCGCGGAGCTTATCGGTTTTGTTTCCGCCGCGGACCTCGCGGACACGTCTATCGTAGGGCAGAACGCCGAAAACTGTCAATTAAACGGACGAGCCAGTTCGGCGGTGAACGACACGTCAAGGGATCCCCAACGCTTCCTTCAAGCAGCCGTCGATCGCGGTCATCGTAGCCGCTGAGACTCGTCCGATCGTGTTCACGATTCGCGACTTGTGGAACGTATAGATGTTCTCGCACTTAATCACCGAAGGCGTGCGAAGTCCGGACAATTTCCAGTCGGGTGACGTCGCGTCAATGGAGAATTGTGTGGAGACGCGAGCCGCGCGTGAGACATTGCTGGTGATCGGCACGACGATCGTGTCCCGCAAGATCGCGTTGCCGCGGTCGTTTTGCACGATGAGCGCCGGGCGCACCTTCGAGCCGCCGCCCGAGGAGAACGGGAAATCGACGAGTACGACTTCGCCTCGTTTCATGTCCGGCGTGGATCGAGGTCGTTGTAGACGTCCAATGCCGGATCATCCCAGCCGGCCGCGGCCGCGGATTCAATTTGCGCCAGGAACGCGTCAGCGGAGGGATCGTCGAACAAATGGCGCACGCGTTCGTATACGTCGGCCCGTAACAAGACGTATTCGGTGTTCGTATCGGGGTCGACGATGCGAACGGGGGTCTCTACTGCCGCACGAACCGCCGAACTTTGTTCTCGCGTCAATCGCGTCATGAGCGGGCTCCTGTTTCAGTACATTTTGGCATCAGCAAGGCGGCGTCACAAGACCGCCAACAGCAACGTTACCTTCCACCAGACCCACCGAAACCTCGATCACTTACGCCAGCGTGCCCCGTGTGACGCCCAATTGGTTGAGCACTTGCAGGCCGCGCCAGGCCGTTTTGCCGTCGTCGAGACCGTCGAGCACGCGGCGGTAACGTGTCAGCAGGGCCGTAGCGGCAGCCGCGTCTTCGCGCAACAGCTCGATGCGAAAGTGTTGCAGACCAAGCTTCAGCATCCGCGGCATGTATTCGGCCGCCGATTGGGCGACCGAGTTGAACACCGTGTTGCGGCAACCGGTGTCGGCCAGTAAGGGGAACTCGGCGCCGACGCGGTCGCGCAGCTCGATGCGGTGCCGGTCGCAAGGACGCCCGCAGTCGCGCCAGTCTTTGCCCTCGGAAAGTGCGGCGGCGAACACGCAATGCTCGTTATGAAACATCGGAATATGCTGATGCACGACCACTTCCATGCGGTCCGCCGCCGTTCGCGGCAGCATGGCCACGAGTTGCTCCCAGCTCAGGTCGTAGCTCGGCACCAGCCGCGTCAAGCCGGCGCCAAAGAATAAGTCGGCCGTCAGCTCGTTGGCCACATTGAGCGAAAAGTCGCCGACGAGCGGCGTCCGCGGGGCGTGCTCCCGAAACCATTCCAGTGCCGCCAGGTTGCGGACCAGGACCGCATCGGCTTCCGCGGCCGCGATCTTGGCCAGCAAGCCTTCTTCCGCAGGTTTGATGATCCGCAGCGTGGCCACGCCGATTTGCAAGCCGGCACTTCGGGCGACAGCCACGGCGTCTCGGTAACGCCGCACGTCTTCGAAATCGCAATAGATCATCGCCGGCTGGGTGGGGCGATTGTCGCGCGACCAGGCACAAACGGCGTCGAGCTGCTCGCGGGTGCGGACCAAAACGTACATCGCCGGCGACGACGCCGACCGCGGCGAGGCCGGCATGATTTCTCGGCGCAGTTCAGCAAGCGCCTCGGTGCATACCACACGAGACTTCGATGGTCGGTTGCGCAAGTCGAGCAGTTCCGCCACGGCCCGGCGGCGAAGGTCGTTGAGGACGCTCTTGGGCGCCATCACCGGTGCGGCGATGTCCAGCTCGACCTCGCCCAGCTCGAAGGGCGTGTCGCCCAGCCGTCCGAATTGTTCGCGGACCAGACTCTCGTCGAGCGCGTGTTTTCGGGCTGCCTCCAACGGCCCCGGCCACTCGACACGCACCGCGTGCTCGCCGTCGCTCAGCCTGACGAGCAAGGGACCGCCGATTCGCCCGGCGATGCGAGCGGTCAGGCGCACTCGACGCGGCGTCGCGTCACGGGCAAAAGTTTGCTCGATGCGACGACGAAACGCGGGGTCGTCGGTCTTCCAGACCAGGCTGCCGGTCGCAACGGCGGCAAGGTTGACGGCCCCTTCGCGAAACTCCAGCTCGACGCGGTGCCCGGCGCCGGGCACGGGCCGGACTTGCCATACGCGACCGCCTTGCTCGTCTTGCTCGGGATGCCCCTCGTCGAAGACGACGCCGTCGCCCGGCTTGATGACCTCGTCGAGCAACGCGGCGGCCGAATGTTCGCTCGCCAATTCGACGATCAACCGGCCGCGGCGTGCTTCGACGACGGTGCCGATGTAAACCCCGCGGCTCTTGGGAAAGCGGCCGTGGACGAGACGTTGATGGTCGGCTCCTTCCAAAAAGCCGGGCGTGAAGCCCCGCGAAAAGCTCTGCGTCAGGTCGAGCCGCTCCTGCCGGTCGAGCGAGAACCGCTCGCCGCGCTCGGCGGCATCGAGCGCGCGGCGATAGGTGCGCGTGGTGGCGGCCACGTAATGGGCGCTCTTCAACCGGCCCTCGATCTTCAAACTGGCCACTCCCAGCCGCACCAGGTCGTCGACGTGACCGTGCCCGGCCAGGTCTTGCGGACTGAGCAGGTAGGCCTGGTCGGCCAGCTCGCGATGTTCGCCGTCGACGATCAGGTCGTACGGCAGCCGGCAGGCCTGGGCGCATTGGCCGCGATTGGCGCTGCGGCCGCCCAACGCCTCGCTGGTCAGGCATTGGCCGCTATAAGCCACGCACAACGCGCCATGCACAAAAACCTCGACGGGCAAATCGGTCGCCGCGCGCACGCGCTCGATGTCGGACAGCGACAGCTCGCGGGCCAAAATCACGCGCTCGACGCCCAACCGGCGCACAAATTCGATCCCGCGCGGCTCGGTGAGCGTCATCTGCGTCGAGCCGTGTACGGGCAACCCCGGCGCCAGGCGGCCGATGAGCCGGGCCAGCCCGAGATCTTGCACGATGACCGCGTCGGCGCCCGCCTCAGCGATGGCCGCCACGAAGCGAGCGATCTCCGGCAGCTCGTCGGAAAAGATCAGCGTGTTGCACGTGACGTAGCCCCGCACGTTATGGCGGCGCAGATACGCGATCACCTCCGGCAGCTCGTCGAGCGTGAAATTCGTGGCGCGATGCCGGGCGTTGAAATTCGACAGGCCGAAATAGACCGCGTCGGCCCCATTGGCCACCGCCGCGCGCAGCGCCGTCCAATCGCCTGCCGGCGCGAGCAATTCGGTGGTGGTGCGAACGGTGGTCATGTTTTCTAACGTAGCCCGCTTGCTCCGCAAGCGGAACGGCTTGCATTTATCAATGTACGCGGCGGCCGTCGAAACCAATAGCGGTGGCTGGGGCAGAGCCGCGCGCTCGGCCAGTTTGCCATTTCACGCTCCGTCGCGGCGATGCCCCGGTACCGCCGCCACCGGAGCATCGCTGGCCGGCGGCGCGTTTTGGTGATTGCCAGGTCGCTCTCGGCCAGCTTCTGCCCCAGCCACCGAAAACGCTCGCTGGCCCCACCTTACGCAGGATGTTATCCTCACAGTTTAGCCAACCTGCATTCCGCACTCTTTCTAGAGGCCCGTTATGAGCCAGCAAAAAGCATCGCGTCGCGATTTTCTCCGCAAGTCTGCCGCCGCCGGCGCGCTGGTGGCCGCGCCGTGGGTCATTCCCGCCCGTGCCTTGGGCCGCGAGGGAAAGATCGCCCCCAGCGAAACCATCAACCTGGGCGTGATCGGCATCGGTCCGCGATGCACGTACGATCTGAAGGCCATGCTCGGCCTGACCGACGTGCGGTGCCTGGCCATCGCCGACGTGCAGGCCAGCCGCCGCGAGGCCGGCAAGAAGCTGGTCGATGAACACTACGGCAACCAGGACCTCAAGCTCTATCGCGATTTTCGCGAGTTGCTCGACCGCAAAGACATCGACGCCGTGCTGATCGCCACCGGTGACCGCTGGCACGGCCCGGCCTCAATGCTGGCCGCCGAGGCAGGCAAAGACGTCTACAGCGAAAAGCCGTGCGGCCTGACCATCGGCCTCTGCCAGCAGCTTGCCGACACAATCAAGCGCACGGGCCGGGTGTTTCAAGCCGGCACGCAACGGCGGAGCGTGCCGAACTTTCAGCAGGCGGTCGAGCTGGCCCATAGCGGCAAGCTGGGCAAGGTCCGCACGCTTTATGCCTCGGTCTACACGCCGTCGCTCGACAACGCCTGGCTCGCCGGCGAGCCGACGCCGGCCCGCGAAGTGGTCGATTGGAACCTCTGGCTCGGCCCGGCCCCCTGGCGGCCGTTCAACAGCCAATATGTGGCGGGCAGGTGGCGCGGCTACTGGGACTTCGATTCGGGGGCCAAGCTGTTGGACTGGGGCGCCCACACCGTCGACCTATGCCAATGGGCGAACAAGGCCGACGACACGATGCCGATCGAATTCGAGCCCCACGACAACGGCATCACGGCCCAGTATGCCAACGGGGTGAAGTTGGTGCTCGATTTCCTCAAGACGCCGTTCGGTGAACGTCCGGGCTGGGTGCAGCACTTGGGCACGTGCCCTGTGCGGTTCGTCGGCGACGAGGGGTCGGTCGAGACGGGCGACAGCGGCGAGATTGAAGTCTCTTCGGCGGCCTTGAAAAGCGAACTGAACGCGCCGGGAAAGAAGAAAGTGGTGGGGCTCGACGTTTCGGCGCATGCCAGAAACTTCTTTGATTGCGTCCGCTCGCGCGACCTGCCGGCGGCGAATGCCCAGGTGATGCGGCGTTCGCACATTGCCTGCCATGCCGCGGCGCTCGCCTGGATCTTGAAGCGTCCGCTGAAGCTCGACCCCGTCAAGGAAGAGTTCGTCAACGACGACGAAGCCAACCGGCTGCGGACGCGGGCGGCACGCGCGTGGAGTTGATGCGATGCGCCCCGGAAACCCCACCTTTGGTGAACTGACAGAATCTGTCAGTTGATAACGCAAGGCGCTGGCGAACCGGCGATTTTCTCATTTTTCTTCACACGCGGGGGCGGGCGAGTGTACAATAAACGCTCCAATTGCGGTGCGGCGCCGCGCCGCTGGTTCCGGTCAGAGTGGTGGGGATCGAAAGGGAGAGGTTCCATGACATCCGCTTCTCGTTGCACAATCCGTCGATTGAGTGTGCTGTCGTTCGCAGTGGTCTTGTTCTTCGGTGTGGCCTTCAGCGGGACGGCACAGGCCCAGTTCTTCCGCCAGGCGGTGGGCGGCATTTCCATCGATCCCAAGGGCGTGCTGGCCAACGCCGAGCGCGACCATAACGGCCTGCGGCAATTCTGGCTCGATCTGCTCAAGCCCGTGCCCGGCGATCTCAAGCAGGCCTCGAAGCTGCGAAAGATTTCGCTGCGCGGGCTGGCGGAGTTGTTGGGCGGCCTGAAAGACAAGGCCGCGTTGCCCGATGAGGTCCGCTTCCTGGCCGGACTGCAACGCATCGAATATGTGATGGTGTATCCTGACTTGAACGACATCGTGCTCGTCGGTTTCGGCGAAGGCTGGAAGGTCGATGAACGTGGCAATGTCGTGGGCGTGACGACGGGGCGCCCCGTAATGGAGATTGACGATCTGGTGGTGGCCCTGCGGACCGCCGGTGAGGCTGCCCGTGGCGGCATTCAATGCTCGATCGATCCAACGCAAGAAGGGTTGGCGCGCATTCAACAGATGGCGCCGCAATTCGCGATCCCGAATCTTGACCCGCGGGTCGTGGGTCCGGAGGTCGAGCGGGCGCTGGGACCGCAAACGATCTCGTTCCACGGCATTCCGCCCACGAGCCGCTTTGCCCACATCCTGCTGGCCGCCGACTTCCGCATGAAGCGGTTGGCGATGAAGTTCGAGCCGACGCCGGTGCGCGGTCTGCCGAGCTATCTGGACATGATCAAGGGCCGGATGCAGGCCATGAACATGCTGCCGCGGTGGTGGCTGACGACGAACTACGACCCGCTCTTGACCGACAACGACGGCCTGGCCTGGCAACTTCGCGGGGCGGGCGTGAAGGCCATGACGGAAGATGACTTCCTGGACGCCAACGGCGAGCGAAAGCACACCGGCAAGTCGAGCGCAGCGGCGCAGAAGTGGGCCGACCAGATGACGAGCAAGTACGACGAGCTTTCGTTGAAGGAACCGATCTTCGGCGAGCTGCGCAACTGCATGGACTTGGCCGTGATCGCGGCCCTGATCTTCCAGAAAAACCTGGCTGCCAAGGCCGCGCTCGACTTCGGCGCGTTGCTCGACGAAAACGTCTATCCGACCGAGCAATTCAACCTGCCCAAGCAGGTCGACACCAAGTGCAGCTTTGTCCGTGCCTCGGACCGCTACATTCTTAGCGCATCGGGCGGGGTGCAGATCAACTCCTGGGCCGACGCCCACCGCAGCGAGCCCGGCGATCTGAAGCCCGTCCGCACGCAGGTGGCCGAGGGACGCGGCAAAGCCTGGTGGTGGAACTAGGGGTTGATTTTGGATTTTCGATTTTGGATTGCCACCGAACGTGGGGTGGGGCAAGCGAGCTTGCGAGCGCCGGCCCACCGTGAATCGGGCGTCAGGCTCTTGGTCGCAAACCCGCGCCTGAAGCCTGACGCCTTTTCCACGTCGTGCCCTATAACTCCGCTTCCACTTGTTTGACAGCGGCATTCACGAGATCGAGCACGTGCTTCCATTCGTCGGGGAAGTTGGGGCCGAAACGCTCGACCGCCTCACGGGCCTTTTCAATCTTCTTGCGGCGCTGTTGCTGGCCCATGCCGAAGGAGTCGAGCAGATTGTCGTAAACGTCGGCCAGCTTGCACAACTGCACGGCCAGCGGGGCCGCGGCCAGCGCGTCGAGATAGTCACGCTCGCGCGTCTCTTCCGGTAGGCGTTTGTCTTTCGTGAGCGCCGCCACGTAGTCGGCCACGCGCGTGCCGAACTTCTCGCTCAGATCGTCGTGGTCGGTGCGCGTGTCTTCGATCGTGTCGTGCAGCACGGCCGCCATCAGCGCTTCGGCATCGGTTACGCCAAAGAGTTGCGAGGCCACCGTCATGACCCTCAGCGGGTGCGCAATGTAGGGAGTCTCGCCGTCTTTGCGATACTGGCCCTCGTGTGCCCGTGCCGCGAAGGAAATGGCGGATAGCAATTGGACGTTCAAGGTCGCAGACTCTCCAGATAGGCGATAACCTGCTCGGTGGTATAGCCGGGGCCTTCCGCACGCTGCTTAAGCTCTTCGTCACTTAATTCCGGCATCGCTTGCAAGGCGGCATACCGATCGGGATGCGGCGTAAATCTGCCGAATACGTATCCCGATTCCGTGCAAAACTCCAGTGGCTCAGACAAGTAAGAGAGTTTGCTCAGCAAATCATCGTCAATGACAATGCGGGTCATAAGAGCGGTTCTCCGGAACGTAAAGGCATCGCCCGACGCATTATATACTTCACGCGGCCAAGAATGAGACGTTCGCGGCAAAACGTCTCATTCTCGGCCGCGTGAAGTATATCGCGCGTCCTCTCATCGCTCCATCGGATCTCGGCGGCCATAGCCGTGCCGCGGAGCAACGCCTCTCTGTTCGGCCGCCGCCGCGTCTGTAGGGAACGCCCTCCGTGGCGTTCCGCATGGTCCTTCGGTTGGCCGCGGAACGCCACGGAGGGCGTTCCCTACAGAGATCGCGACACCACCAACCAAAAACTTGAAGCCACCCGCTTCGCCGCCGGGTATGTATGATGGAAGGGATGGTTGTCGAACCAGGCCAACTTTCCCCTTGCCTGAAAGGACCGTTTGCCGATGCCGAAGTGCCGCTTCGCCGCAGCCGTCGCGCTGTGTCTCTGCTGGTCGGCCGGATGCCAGGACCATAATCGCTATGAAATCGAGCTTCAGCCGGAAGGTGCCGAAATCGTCCGCACTCTGACAGTCTGGCGCGTGCCGGAAAACCGCGGCAAAGACCGCTTTCCGCTCGCGGAACTGAAACGCCTCGCCTCCCGCTATCCCGCGGAGCTGCCGGCCGCGCCGGGCCGGCACGTGTTCCGCGGCCGCTTCGGCCCCAAACTGCCCGACGACGTGGGCGGGTCGGGCGATTACCACTTCACGGTGACCTCGTTGGGCACCGCGGCGGTCTATGTCGAGCGGTTCCGCGGTAGCGACGACTTGGAACTGCACATCGACGACCGTCGCCGGGCCGCCGATGAATTGACGAACCTGCTCGTCGGTTGGTTCCAGAGCGAAATCGGCCGCGACCCCAACTTTGCCCGCATCCGGGTTTTCCTCGATCGCGACTTCCGCCACGATCTGCGGAACCTCAGCCACTACTGGGCCATGGCCCGCGTCAGCGGACAGCGGCAGTCCAGTTTGCACCAAGAGTATTGGGTACGGGCGGCCATGTACCTGGTCGAGCATGGCTACTTCCGCTTGGAGGAAGTTCCGGCCGCGATTCACGTCGAGGCGACCAACGACGCCGCCCAGCAGGTCCGCTTTGTGATCGATCTGCTGTCGCGAAAGATCGCGCCGGAAAACCAGCCGTCGATCGCCCGTTCGCTGGGCTTTCTCATCGACACGTCACAAGCGGAAAAGTCGCTCGATGCCTACCTGCGGTCGACTCCGCAGTTCCGCCGCCGCGAGCAGCTTTGGCGTCGCAGTCAGAGCACCGACCCGGCGGCGCCGCCGCCCGATCCGAAAGACGTTGTGCTCGAATTGGTGGCGCGGCTGTTCTTCGGCCTCGACCTGCTGAGCCAGAACGACGAATTGCGCGTGGCACTTTCGACGCCGCTACAGCCCTTCGCCACGAACGGCACGTGGTTGTCGGCATCGAGCCAGGTGGTGTGGACGGCGTCGATCGCTCAGGGGCACGAACTGCCGATGTTGGCCTACGCGTCGTGGAGCGTGCCCGACGTGCCGTTTCAAGAGAAGCACTTGGGTGGCATTGCCCTGACCGGCGAGGATCTGGCAAACTATGTCGCTTGGTACACCGGTCTGGTGCCGGGCCAGCGCAACGAGTGGGACAGTTTCCTCACGGACTTGCAACCGGGTGCGGGCTTGAGCGACACAGTGCGCGGCTTTGCGTTTGCGCGGGCCGGAGGCGAAACGCCGGCAGGCGCCCCCGCCATCGAGACCGACGTGGCCAACTACGTGAAGAAGCTGTTGCTGCCCAATCTGCCGCGTAGCCCGCGGCGGTAGTGGTTAGTGGTTTTCGTGGTTAGTGGCGAGCGGCGTAAGGTGGGGCAAGCGAGCTTGCGAGCGCTGGCCCACCGTAATCGGCCTGAACCCCGAACCCCGAACCC
>DATLUO010000040.1 GCA_035533075.1 Pirellulales bacterium
ATGCCGTTACGATCTGGACGACCGGCAAAACTCGAACTTGTCGCCGGGGCCCGACATCAAAGGAATGCGCCGCGTGCCGTTACTTTCGCTGAAGGCGCGTCGCCGCGAGCCTGAATGGATGGACCAGCCGGGTCTGGAGGCCGGCCTGCACCAAGACGCGCTCGCCGCGTTGCGCCGGGTCAACCGCATCAGTGGCACAGCCAGATGGCTGTGGCGGCCCATTCATCGTCTCGCGGGCGAAGGCGCCAGCCGGCCCTTGCGTATTTTGGATTTGGCCAGCGGTGGAGGCGATGTGGCGGTGGGTTTGGCACTCGAAGCACGCCGGGCGGGGGTCACCGTCGAAATCGACGGCTGCGACATCAGCCCCTTGGCGGTAACTCTCGCCCAAGCTCAGGCATGTGGCGCCGGTCTTACGCAACTGCGGTTTTTTAAGCACGACGTGGTTCGTGACGAACTGCCCCGTGATTACGACATCGTGACCTGCTCGTTGTTTCTGCACCATCTGGACGAAGCGGATGCCGTGCGGGTGATGCGGAAAATGGCCCTATCGGCGAAGCGGCTGGTGCTGATTGACGACCTCCGCCGGTCGCCGCTGGGGTATGCACTGGCATGGACCGGCTGCCGTATGTTGACGCGGTCGCCGGTCGCCCACACCGACGGTCCGCGCTCGGTGCGAGCGGCGTTCACGCTCGATGAAGTTGCTCGCCTGGCCGACCAGGCCGGCCTGGCAAGCTTTCGCTTGTCGCGGCATTGGCCCCAACGGTTTCTGTTGAGTTGGAGCAACTTATGAGCGCCGCGGGCGATTGGAATGCGAGCTTGCCGGCCGAGAGGTACTGTGATGCCGTCGTGATTGGCGCCGGACCCGCGGGGTCGATGGCGGCCCGAGAGTTGGCGCGGCGTGGCATGCGCGTCTTGCTGGTGGAACGAAAAACACTCCCGCGTTCCAAGGTCTGTGGGGCCTGTCTCAACCAGCGGGCGGTGTCGTGGCTGGAGTTGGCGGGCCTGAGCCATGTATTGCCGCAGCTCGGCGCCGTGCCCACGAAACGCTTCCGGGCATGTTGCGGCCGGCGGAGTGTCGAGATCGAGTTGCCCGGCGGGGCCGCCGTTTCGCGCGAGTCGTTCGATTTCGCCCTTGCACAGGCGGCCGTCGACTGCGGCGCTCAACTCTTGACCGGCACCACGGCAATGTTGCGAGACGTCGGAAGCGATGCCGGCGGCCGCGAAATCGAGTTGCGCGGCCCTGCCGGCAACACGCGGACGATTCAGGCGGGTGTCGTGCTGGCGGCCGATGGCTTGGCACACCCGTCGCTCGCTCAATGCCGTGAATTCGCGTGCCGCGTGCCGCGCGGCGCCAAGCTGGGAGTGGGCACGCGGACCGTCGACGCGCCACAGAGCTTTCAACCGGGCACGATTTATATGGCCATCGGTCGAGGCGGCTACGCCGGCCTTGTTCGCCTGGAAGACGGCAGCCTCAGCCTGGCGGCCGCCGTCGTGCCGCAAGCAATCAAACGTGCCGCATCTCCCGCGGCCGCCGTCGCCGCAATTCTCGCTGAAGCGGGAATGCCGGAGTGCGGTCTCGCCGCGGCCGGTCCGTGGCAAGGAACGTTGCCGCTGACGCAGTCCACCCCGCGTCCCGTCGGACACCGCGTCTTGGTGTTGGGCGATGCCGCGGGCTATGTCGAGCCCTTCACGGGCGAAGGCATTGCGTGGGCGCTGTCCGGCGGCCTGGCAGTGGCCGAGTTTGCCGAGCGCGGCCTGTGCGAATGGAACGCTCACGTGGAACAAGGCTGGTTGCACGCCTATCGCCGGCTGGTCCGCGACCGCCAACTCTGCTGCCGGGGATTTGCCGCGGTGTTGAGGCACCCGTCGATCGCCAGGATGGCGGTCCAACTCGCGTCGGCCTGGCCGGCAGTGTGCCGGCCGATTGTTCGCACTCTAAATCGTCCTGTACGGCCCCTGGAGCTTTGCCAATCATGAGTCTACACCTGGAAGCGATCGGCACCGCTGTGCCGCGGCACTTTATAGAACAAACGGACGCCGTGGAAGTGGCCCGCGACTTTTGTGCGTCGTCGTGCGTGCAACCGCGCGTGCTGGCCAGACTTTATGCGCGCTCCGGAGTGCGGACGCGGCACAGCGTCGTGTTGCGAGAATCCACCAATGGCGCTCCGGCGAACCAGTCGTTTTATTTGCCGGCCAGCGGCGTCGACGATCTTGGCCCCACCACGGCCGAACGGATGCGCGTCTATGAAGAAGCGGCTTCGCAGCTAGGCGTGAGGGCCGGCGCCGATGCGCTGGCGATCGCCGAGACCGCTCCGCGCGAAGTCACGCATTTGATTACGGTTTCCTGCACCGGCTTTCATTCGCCGGGCGTCGACGTGGCCCTGGTCCGCGAATTGGGGCTGGACGCCGGCGTGGCCCGCACGCACGTCGGTTTCATGGGCTGCCATGCCGCGCTCAATGCGCTGCGCGTGGCGAAGGCGTTCACGGACTCGCGCCCCGAGGCCTGCGTGCTGGTGTGCGCGGTCGAACTTTGCAGCTTGCACTATCAATATGGTTGGGACCCGGACCGGCTTGTCTCCAACGCCCTGTTCGCCGACGGCGCCGCGGCGGTGGTGGCCCGCAGTTCGCTTGGCTCGAAGGGAGGCCAGCCAGGCGGATGGCAGCTTATCTCTTCGGCATCGGCCATAGTGCCCGAAACGGAGGACGCCATGCGCTGGCATATCCGCGATCACGGCTTCGAGATGGGCCTTTCGGCGCGAGTGCCGGACTTGATCCGCGAGAGGCTGCGGCCGTGGCTGGCATCGTGGCTGGCGGATGCGGATTTATCGATCGAGGAGGTGGGATCGTGGGCGATTCATCCGGGCGGGCCGCGCATCTTAACGGCCTGCGGCCTGGCCTGCGATTTGAGCGAACCGGAGCTGCGCGCCTCGGCCGACGTGCTGGCGGAGTACGGCAACATGTCGTCGCCCACGATCTTATTCATTCTGGAGCGATTGCGCCGCCAATCGGCGGCCGGCCCCTGCGTGGCGCTGGCCTTTGGTCCGGGGTTGACCATCGAGGCCGCCTTGTTCCATTAACGGCCGTTTATGGCAATTGTCCAGGAAAAAACGCTCCATGCCGGTTTTTTTGTGGCCGAGAGTCGTCGCCCTGTTTCGCATAATCGGATTGCCCCGGTTACCGAATTTGGCTGTTTCTCCTTGCAGTGCCGGGACCGCCGATTATAATCCATTCACTCGTCATTCCGCGTTTTCACACTTAAAGGAGATTACCCCATGAAGTGGGTCGTTTTTGGGGCCGTGGTTCTCGCCATGTTTTCTTCGGTGCCGGCAGCCCATGCGGTTGCTTTTGTTCGGATCGGGATTACCGCGACGGACACGCCCAATGTCGATGGGACCTACACTTGGTCGTACGACATGCACCTGGAAAGCGGCAGTTTTTTTCGAC
Source organism: Pirellulales bacterium (assembly GCA_035533075.1). Lineage (NCBI taxonomy): Bacteria > Pseudomonadati > Planctomycetota > Planctomycetia > Pirellulales > Pirellulales bacterium. The sequence continues at coordinate 3,445 of DATLUO010000040.1, forward strand.
GCGACACGTTTCAGCTTAACTTTCTGAGTAAGGACCTTTACAAACCCGGCAGCGAGACGGTTACAACGACAACTTATGGAGGGGATTCCTCGGTCACGTGGAATGCCAGCGAGAGCGGTGCAACGATCAACTTTTCCGCCTCGGACACGAATCCTACCGACCCGAACGCCGAATCTCGTCTGACCGACGTCAATTTCCAATTTATTTCCAGCGCTGGTCCCAATGGCTCAACCGTGGCCGGCTTTGGATCGGCGGGCGCGATCGATGAGCTGACCCAGGATCTTCTCGGGCCCGCTACCGCAACTACCCCCGGCATCTCGGACGTGAACCCTTTGGTCGTCCCGCTCAACACGGGAGCGGGAACCTACGATTTCACCGGAATTCGTTCCGACGTCTGGGTTGATCCTCCTACGACCTACGGGTATCTCTACGATTTGACTAGCGGTGGCACGATTACGGAAATCGCCGGTTTGCCAAGCGGTTACAGTAACTTGACGGTGGAAGACGGAAGCGGCAACATCATCGGCACAATTACCGATTCGGGCGCTATTTCCCCGTCAAACCCCTTTCCGATCAATCTTAGCGAGTTTCAGATCTTGGGCATTGCGCCTCCTGTGGACGGCACGAACTCCAATGCATTCCCGGTACTTCTAGAGTTCAGCAATGCAACGGGCAACAATCTGACCGTCACGCCGCTTGACGCTTCGACTCCTGAACCAACCTCGCTCCTTCTTTTCGGCTTGGGGATGGTGGGTTTGGCCGGTTCACGCTGGCGGCGCGGACGCCAATCCCAATCACTGCTGCTCGATGAGTAGGGCTGGAAAATGGGGTCGGGGAAAAGGGGAGAAGTAATTATTGACTCCGCAACGTATGCCCGACGCGCTGCGGCACCTCCCGCGCCCATCACGAGTGCCCTTGGAATCGTCGCGACTTCGGTTTTCGGCACGGCTTCCCCGAGGTTGAGCGTAGTCGGCAGGCCAGCGGCGCGGCCGACACGAAAACCCTCAAAGCCAGCCCTACGGTAGGAACGACGTAGGCGGACGATCGAGGGCGGGCGGTGGGCGGCCGATGTCGGAACGTCGCAAGTCGAAGCAGAAAAAGCATTTACGTCGATCGTGCCGGGTGGCGCCGCACCCGCGTCCGCGCCGAAACAAAAGCGCCGCGCGCGCGGCGCTTTTGTTTCGGCACGCGCCGCCCGCGGCGCGCGGCACGCGCTGGAGGTGCTCCAGGACCTCAACGTGCCCCTGACGGACGTCCAAGCGAAGCCGCGCCGCGGCTTCCTCTCATTGCCCGACGGCGGAGGAGGCCAGGGATTCCGGCCGCATCGCCGGTTCTGCCGGCACGTTTTCGGTCTCGGCCGGGCCAAAGGGGAGAAGTCCAATTATTGACTCCCTACCGGATACTTGTCCGGCGCCGCCAACTCGAACTCGATGAGTTGCCGCCCGCGAAGGACGGTGATCTTCACCTTGTCGGCACGATCGATGCGTCCCATTTCGGCCGCGAGCGCCTGACACGATTGCACCAGATGGGTGTTGAGGAAAATCAGCAGGTCGTCGGCCGAGAGACCCGCGGCGGCGGCGGGCGAGTTCGGCAGCACGCGCTCGACGTAAGGCGGCGTGCGGTCAAGCACGTCGGGCACCATCACCAGCCCGAGCGAGGCGAGATCCAAGGGGTGCTTTGGCTTCGTGCCGTCGTCGGTCGACGAGGCGGGCACAAACTTGCCCGCACGAATCGCGTCGACGGTGCCTAGGATCTCCGGCACCGGCACGGCATAGTTCAGCCAGGTGTTGCTGAGCGCGTTGCGCAGCTCTTTGCCCAACATGCCGACCAGCCGGCCCTGAGCGTCGGTCAAGGCGCCGCCCTGGGCGCCGGGATTGTTGGTCATGGCGTCGAGAATGTAAGCCATGCCGTGATAAGGCGTCTCGAAACGCCCCCGCCTGGCTTCCAACGGGGCCTTCACCGCCACAATGCCGTGTTGCACGCTGACCGGTTCGTTGCCGGTGGCCACGCCAAACAGGTTGCTGAAGGCCAGCACGCGGGATCCCGCTGCCACGTCCTGCGATTGCGTCAGATCGAAGTGCGGCAAGCCGGTGGCGTCGATCTTGAGCACGGCCACCTCCAACCGCGGGTCGGCGCCAAGCAGCTCGGCGTCGAACTTTCGCCCGTCGTCGAGCGTCACGCCCACGTATTGCGTGTCGAGCACGTAGCTCCAGGCAGTCAGGATGTGGCCCTCGGCAGAAATCAGAAAACCGCTCTGATAGGCCTCGAGGCCGCGGAAGCCGCCGGCACCGTAGATTTTGACGATCTTCGGCTCGACCTCTTGGACCACCTTGGCCAGCGAACCCGCGGCCATAGCCGCGGGGGCAGGATACGATGAAGCGCAGAGGGCCGCTACCAAGGGTAGAACGTACAAATTGCAAATTGCAAATTGATGTGGCTGACGCCTGACGCCTCGTTCCTGACGCCTGATCATTCTACGTGCTCCTTCCAACTTACATCGCTGAACGCGAACAGCCCGTAAACGTGGTCGCCGTAGCGGACCAACATCCGCGCGGGAACCTCGCGGCCATCGACCTCGCGATAGTCGGCAAAGTGCAGCTCGCAGGGATCGTCGTCGGGGTGCAGGTAAAGCTCCACGACGAGCAGGTGGCCGGAGGTGGCGTCGATGAGGAAATTGCACTCCACGCCGCCGAAAGTGCCGCTGAGCATATCGACCAGGCCCGCGTGTCCGGCCAGCGGCCCGGCTGGACCGCTCAGGGGCAGAGTGCCGTAGTATTCGACGCTGCCGAACTCTTCCGGACCCTTCACCAGCAAGCGGCGCCAAAGATAGAGCGCGGCCAGCAGGCCGCCGCTGCCCGGTGGAACAGCCGCGCCGACGAGATTATCGTCGATCGGTAAACTGGCTTTGCCGCCGGGCAAGCTGCACGCCACCAGATTCTCGGAGATGCGGAACTCGCTGTCGCCCGCTTCCATCAGTTGCCCGCGCAACACCCACTCGCCGGTCAGCGACGCGAAGTCGCCGCGGACGGTCAGCGTTTTCCACACGCGGTCGCGGTTGAGGCGATTGTAGTAGTAGTTGGCGTAGCCGCGTCGCGCGTCGTAGTGCTGTTTGACCACGGCGGGCACTTCGGCCTTCGGCTTTTCAGGCACGATGATCGGCGGCGGCGGGCGATCTTCGTCGTCCTTTTTGTCTTTGGGCTTTTCCGGACGCTTCGGCCTGGGAGCGGGTGGTTCGATGGCGGGCTTACCCGTCACCTTGTCGATCAACTCCTGGGCGCCGTGTACGCCCGCCAAACGCACCAGCACGTCGTGGCGCTCGCCACGGCGTCGATACGAGAGCGGCACGCGCCAGCCCTTGGGAAAGGTGCCCAGCACGTTCTTGAAGGCGTTGACTGTTTGAATCGGGCGGCCGCCGAATTCGAGCACTTCGTCTCCGTAGCGCAGTCCGCGGCGAAAGGCGTCGCAGGTATCGAGCACGTCGGCCACGAGCACGCGGCCGTCTTCCTGGCTCGCCAAGCGGGCGCCGAGCGTGGCGTGATCGACAATCCGCCCGCTGCGCAGGCAGCCCATGAAGTTTTTGATCTGGTTGATGGAGATGGCGTAGCCGACGCCCACGTTCACGCGGCCGCGTTTTTCGAACGAGCCGCGGCCGTTGATGCCGATCAGCCGTCCCTCGCTGTCGAACAGCGGCCCCCCGGAATTGCCGGGATTGATGGAGGCATCGGTCTGGATGCAGTCGGCGTATTCCAGCAGCGTGCCCGCCGGATACTGATAGCGATGCACTCCTGAGACGATGCCGTAGCTGACGGTTGGTTTGAAATTCGTGGCCAACAAGAAGGGGTTTCCGATGACGAACACCCAGTCGCCGGCCGACACGTGATCGCTGTCGCCCAACGCGGCGGTGGGAAAGTCGTCTCGGCCGAAGAGTTGAATCAGGGCCACGTCGCCGACCGGGTCGATGCCGACGACCGCCGCGTCGTACAGACCGCCGTCGGCCATGCCGCACCTGACGCCTTCGCCGGCGCCGGCCACCACGTGGAAGTTGGTCAGCGCGTAGCCATCAGGCGAAATGACCACGCCCGATCCGCCGCCCTGACCCTGATTGGTGAAGATGGCGACGGCGGCCTGTTGAGCTTTGGCCACCACCGCCACGCGCTGCGCTTCGGCTTCGAGCACGGCGCCATCGACATCCGCGCGGGCGGGCAGCGCGGCCCAAAGGAGCATCCCCAGGGCGCCCAGCATACTTCTGCCAATCGAACGGCCGTTCACTGCAAAATCCTTGCGTCACAAAGGTCGAACAGGTCCATGACTTCCCCGTTGGCGCCGAAATCGGCCACGATTTTCACTCGTCTCACTCCGCTCACATCCAGGTCGATGGCCAGCGGCTCCTGCGTGCCGGTCACGTCGGTCTCCAACAGCGGCTTGTCGTCGCCATAGATCGCCAGTCGCACCGCGCCGTCGGGCCGGGCACGCGAATCGATGCCCGCCACCGCCGTCAACCGCTTGAACTCACCCGCCGGCAACCGATACACGATCTCGCTGCGGCTGCATAACGCGACTCCCTTGGCGAAAACCGTGCCGCCGATCTTCAAATCTCCGCCGTCCAGAGCCTCGTTGAACCTGGGCCTGAACCAACGAGCCACCGAAGCCGGCAGGTTGGGACCCGAAACGTAAGCCTTCCAAGTCGCCGATTCCGGCTCCAGGTCGCTAAGATATTGTACCCGCGCGGTGATGGCCGCGAGTTGATCCAGCGGAACTTCCTGTTTTAGCCCGGCCGGGGTCGTCACTCGCAGGCTGCCGCCGGCGAGCGTGGCTTCGCTGACTTCCAGGCGCGAGCCCGACGCATCGACAAGCTGGCAGATGCTGGCCGGCAGCTTTTTGCCCGACGGGTGGTAATAGACCATGCCGGCGACTTTCGAGCGTTTGACCGCGAGTTTTTCGTCGTCGAGCGTAAAGGCGACGGTCGTATCGGTTATGTCGCCGAGCACGCCCGGCTGATAGTCGAGCGCGCCCTTTTTATGGACCACGATCAGATCGCCCGCGGCCTCGCTGCCGACGATTTTGCCCCACTGCGAGGCCAACTCAGGGTTGAACGGCTGAAAGCGGACATGCCCGACGGCGGCGGTCGCCAGCTCGACGACCCGCTTATCGGTCAACTGAATGCGTGCGGTCCGCTCCGCTACGGTGTACTGCGTGGCAACAAGCTGCGAACCATCGTTCAACTCGATCCAGGCGGCAGGCTTCTCGTCGGGCACGCTCGGCTTGGCGACGCGCGAGACGTCCGAAAGCCTGGCCAGCGGAACGGTCAAACGCATCTGGGGAGTTTCAAAGGCCACGCCCTCGGCGTCGATGCCGACAAGCTCACCATAATAGGTTTGCCCGTCGGTGGTCTGCAACTGAAACTCCGCGTCGGACGTCATGGCCAACGCCACCAAACACGCGATAGAGATCATCAAGGCTTACCTTTCATAAGGGTCGACGGTAGACAGTAGACGTGGGTTCGATATTAGCGAGTTTCCAGTCATTCCCCTCTACCGTCTACCGTCTACCTTTGCTCTGTCTCAGCCGCCAGCTTCCGAAAGTATTGCTCGATCGCGTCGCGATAGTGAGGCGGAAAATCCTTGCCGATCTGCTGCAATGCCTCTTCGCGCTGCTTGGGCGGCAATTCGCCCCAGCCCGAAGTGTTGCCAATGCGGCGGCGATCGACGTCGCCCGCTCCCTGCATGCGCGCAATGCGGCTGTCGGGCATGGCCTGCTGAGGCTGCGGCATCGCGCCGGCTCCCGCGGAATTCTGCGACTGCTTCGATCGGTCTTCCATTTCCTTAATCAGTTTATCGAGCGCGGCAATCACGTCGTCTTCCACCTGCCGCACTTTCTTGCCGGCACGCCCCAAGGCGAGTCGCCGCCGCACGTCCTCCATTTGCCTGGAAATGTGATCGAGCGATTCGTCCTTGAGCGCGTCCAGATCGCTCTTCATCAGGGCCGCGATCGACCGATAGCGGTGGGGTATCCCAGAAACGTTATCCAACAAGGTCTGAATGGCCTTGAGCCCGTGCTCTTTGTCGAGCAGCCGGTGATAGACCACGGCTTGGTAAAATAAAAGGGTCGCGGGATCGACGACGTCACCGGGCACCAGTTCGCCAAGCTGGGCAAGCGCCTCGTCATACAGCCGCTCCTGGGCCAGCCATCGCCCATAAATTAGGCGTAAGTTGTTGCGCTCGAAGGCAGGCAGATCCTCGCTTTTCAGCCATTCTTGAGGAGCCAGCGGGCCGATTGGGCGAGGCTTGGCAGCGAGCGCCGCCAGTGACGCCGCCCGTTCGTCGGCGAGAGCAAATGTGCTGGCCAACCGGTCGAGCAGGCCGGTCTGTTGTCCGTCTTGCCAGAGCTGCTGGGCGGCCTGCCGCGTGGCGTCGTCGCCTTGCCGCGCCGACAGCCACTCCATCGCCTTTTGGCGAACCTCCTCAACGCTCGCGGGCCTGAACTTCGGCTCGCTGTTCAGCGCGCCAATCTCGGCGACTCCGGCCGCGCGCACCGCAACAGCGCCGCAGACGACCAGCAGCACGATCGAGGCCGCACATCGCCGATTTGACCCGTTCATTCGTTTTTCCCCAGCACAATGTCTCGCGTTGTCCGATAAATCCGCTCTTCTCGCTGGCTGAGCTTCTCCAGTGCTTCAAGCAACTCGGCCTTGTCCGCCTGGCCCTCGTCGCCATCCACCAGCTTGGCATAGTTGGCGGTGCGCTTGTTGACCCGCATTTGCAAGGCACGGATCATCTTCAGCTCGGCGATGGCATCGACCAGCGGCGGCTCTTGTTGCTCGCCCGCCTGCTGTTGTTGCTGTTGCTTCTTTTCTTCATTTTCTTTCTGGGCCTTTTGGAATGCGGCAATCATCTCCTCCAGTGCGGCCAGGATGTCTTGCTCGGTCAACTGTGTGATCTGGTCGACCTTGGCCTCTGCCAGGCGCGCCGCCACCTGCTCCATGTCTTCGCGCAACTCGTGGACGGCCTCCGGGAATGCAACTGACGTGCCGTCCTCGCGCAAGAGCATTTCCGCCCCCGACAGTTCTTCGAGAATGGCCCGCTCGTGCCGGCTTAGCCGCCCGGCCTCAATTTCCTCATTCTGCGTGCGGTCTTCCAGCTTGACGCGGTCGACGCGGACGGTGCCTTCGTAAACTTCGGTCTGCATTTGCAGCATTTTGCGGAAGCGGGCTTCGAGCAAGGCTAACGAACGCTCGACTTCTTCTTCGCGAAGCTGTCGCAGCACCTCTTCGAGCCGGGCCTTGGCCTCTTCCAGCTTGCGGCGGGCCTGTTCCTGGTCTTCCGCGGCTCCCTCGCGCTTGGCTTGTTCGAGCTTCTTGCGGGCCTCATCCATCGCCTGTTGGGCCTCGCGCACCCGTTGCCGGGCGGCCTCGCTATCGGAGGGCGGCGGCTGGTCCGATTGACTTTGCTCTCCCGCCGGGGTTTCACCGGGCGGCGGCTGCTGGGGCTGACCGCCCTCTTGCGGCTGACCGGGCGATTTCTGACCGTCGGCCGGTTTTGATTCTTGTGGCGACTGGCTCTTGCCGTCGGCCGGCTTTTGCTCGCTTTCGTCGGCCGGTTTCTTTTCTGATTTCTTTTCTGTGCCGGACGACTTTTCGTCACCGCCGTCCTTAGGTTGACCGTCCTGGCCCTGGCCTTGCTGTCGGTTGTCAGCGTGCTCGCCGCTCTTCTCCTTGTCGTCTTTCCGGTCGTCTTTTTGGTCGTCCGGAGATTTGCGATCGGAGTCGTCGTCCGATGGTTTGCGTTCCTTCTTCGATTTCGAATCGGCATCGGGCGCGTCGCTCATATCTTCAGCCAGCTTGCCGGTCTGCTCGCCGAGCTTGCCTTGGCTTGGAGCGAGTTTCTTGGGATCTCCGCTGCCCTGAGTCTGGCCTTGGAGTTGTTGCTGCTTGTTGATCAGCTCGTTGATGCGGCGGATCTGCTCCTTGATGCGTTCGCGCTCGCTCTTCAGTCGGTCCGCGCGCTGCTCGCTGAGCAGCAAATCGAGCAGTTGCTTGAGGTCCCCTTCGACCTCCTTTTGGTTCGTGACGGCGGTGGCCAACTGGTCGCGCTTGAGCAAGTCGACCAGGCGGTCGAACTGGACGCCGATCAGTTTGTCTTTGCTCTGACCGACGGCTTTGCGGAGCAGGGCCGCCCGTTTGGGATCGCTCGCGGCCGTCAGTTCCGACATCCGCAGCAGCACCTCCTCGAAGCGCTGATACTTCCGCAGCACCTGCTCCTGGGACAGCGGCAGCTCGGCGGCCTTGTCGGGCTCGGCCACTTCTGGCCTGGCCGGAGGTTCATCGGCTGGGTCGGCCAGCACGAGTCGAGACGGAACCGCCAGCACGCTAGAGAGGAAAACGATCTTGAGGATTATGCACCCGACCTTCATGTTCGATCCCCGCGTAAGCTTAGCCATCATCTTAGTTTAGGCGTTTACATCGCATTGGTCCATCACGTGGATCATCCGTATGCAGGACGTTCATGCGGGTCGGTGTTTCCGCTATGGGGCGACCGTCTCCCGTGGGATAGTCGATTGTGATAGGCGTTGTGGCCATTGTTTGCTCCACTCTGCATCTCTAAATCCAAGACAGTGAACGACCGCTAAGCGTCGTCTTCGGTGTGCCGGCCGTTGCCTCCCTGCTGGCGTTCCAGTTCCGCGAGCCTGCGCCGCAAGCGTTCGGCTTCTTGCTCGGCCCGCAGGCGTCCCTCCCGCTCCCGAAGACGCTCCTCTTCGGACCGCGCTAGCTCCGCTTCGGTCTTCGTAAGCAGGCACTTGCCGGTCGCGGGGTTGTAAATCTGCAACTCTTCCCCCACCGCCTCGAACTGAGGCCCCTCGAGCACTTCGCTGGGCAAGCGGCCATCGACGGCTTCCATCGGCACGTATTGCCCCTCTTGCAGCCGAAAACCCTGCAACCGCGGCTTCAGATACTCGCCGCGCGGGTCGAACAGATAGTATTCCCGTACCCGCAGCACGTCCCGATACAGAGCGTGCTTTTTCCGCTGGTCCTCGCGCCGCGTCGACTTGCTCGTCACTTCGATCACCAGATCGGGGCCGCGGCCGCCTTCCTCCCAAGTGAAATAGGCGTCGCGCCGCTTGTCTTTCGGTATGCCCAAGGTCACAAACACGTCGGGCGACACGTGCTGACGCGGATTACCCTCGACGTAGTACATCAACATGTTGCCCGCGACATAGACGTTGGAGTCTTCCTCGAACCAGTGATCGAGCACGTGGATCATCCGAATCAGGACGCTCTGGTGGACCGGTGTTTCCGCCAAGGGACGACCGTCTCCTGTGGGATAGTCGATTGTAGACGTCGTGGCCATCGCTTCGCTCCCTAACGCCCCCCTCACAGTTTACGCCCGTTAATCCTCGTCATCCAAGAGCGATCGCAGCTTTTTGCCGCGTTCTTTCTTGGTTTGTTCCGACACCTGCTGCTGCGCGGCAATGATCTCGCGCAACAAGTCAACCGCCTCGTTGAAACTTTCCAACTGCAGCATCTGGTCGCGCACCTTTTGCAGGGCCACGATCATAAGGTCCGCTTGCTCGATGGCCGGCTTGGCGGCATCGGTGTGCGCGGCACTGCCCGCCAGTTGCTTCTTTAGCGTCGCCAGGCTGCGGCCGAGCTGGGCGAATTGCACGTCGACGATCTGTTTGAGCGGACCGGAGATGCGGTCTTTGAGCCGGATGCGCAGCTCTTCGGTATCGACGCGGTTATTGACCAGCTCGTCACGGATATCGTCGAACGCCACCGCCACGCCGCGCGTCTCTTCGGCATTTTTCTGATTGTTCTGCTCGGCACGCTCCACTCGCAACAAGTTGCGCTGCAAAACGGTTTCCGCGGCGGCCTCCTGTTCTGCATCCGCCGGCGGCTTCTCGGCCCGTTCGCTCGGCGCTGTTTCCAGTGCCGCCAACGAATCGCGCGTGTCCGTGACTTCTTGAATGATCGTTTCGAAACGCTGACGCAAGTTCAGCTCGCGCGTTTCCATCAGTGCCAGCAACTGGTCGGGGGTGACGACGTCGAGCAAAAAACGCTCACCCTGGGCGACGTTCGGCTCGTCGGCGGCAGGCGGCGCACGGTTGTCAGCGGCTCGCGCGCCCACCAGCAGCTTCTGGCCGGGCTTAAGCTCCAATTGCGCCACTTCGAACGGAAGATCCACATCCACCTGGCTGCGGCTGGCCGGACTGGCCAGATCGCTCCGGCGTGGGTCATCGTCGTCGATGGTGTATTCCAGCCAGATATGGTCGACGCCGTAATCGTCTTCAACTCGCCCCTTCAGCGGCAGCCGCGCTTGCGGCGTAATGGCCGAGCCGATGCCCTCGATACGCACGTCGACTTGCGGCGGCTCGTCGGCCACGGCGGTCAAGGCGAGCTGGATCGGGCCGCGGTTGGCCACGCCGTCGGCGTCGAGCAGCGAAAACGAAAACGTCTGGTCCGACGCCAGCCGGTCGATGGTGAAATGGAAATCGCGGCCTCCGTCGAGCACAAACTTGCGGGTCTGCGGCGCGTCGTCCGCCAGGTAGTCGATCTGTGCCTGACGCAGGTTCTTGGTCGCGTGGGCCCGCACTTTGATCCGAGTGCCGATGGGCAAGGGCATCACGCCCGTCACCGGCACTTCGGCGGCGGCCCGTTTCATATAAGCCGGGTACTCGCACGCCAGGGTCAGGCCGAGATTCGGGCTTTCCACCACCCGCAGCCGCAGACCGCGCAGCCGTGCGTCGCCGCCCACCACGTCGAAGGCGACGCCCGACAACACACTGCTGAAGGTATAGCGGTAATCCTGAAACGCGTTCTCGCCCGGCGCGGCGGTGCCTTCGCGGACCATCATGCCGCGGTCTCGCTTGCCGTCGTCGGTGCGGTAGCCGACTTCGACGACCTGCGGCACCACGCGTCCCGGCGCGGCATCGGCCTGCACGTGGATTTCGAAGTCCATGCCGCGAGCCACCACCTGCTCGCGCTGCGGATTGTCGAAGCCCTCGATCCGCAGGTGCGTGTTGCGGGGCCACGGCTCGTCGGTGATCGTAGTCAGCCGCCGCAGGCCAAACCGCAGCATGTCGGGCGAAGCGACGGCGGCGGCGACGAGGGAAACCAAAATCGCGCCGGAGGCAATCCATGCCCGGCCAAGGGGACGGAAGCTGAATACGGCGCCGAGCTGCACGTTACGCGACCGTCGGTCGGCCTCGCGGCAGGTCTCCGTCAACATTTGCCGTCCAAACTCGTCGATCTCGGTCGCCGGCTCTCGCGGCGAGGTCAACTCGACCGCGGTCACCAGGCTGTCTTGCAGGTTGCCGAACCGCCGCTCCAACAAAATGGCCATGCTGTGGTCGCTCAGCCGGGCCAAGAGACGTCGCAGCAGAAACCAGACCGCCGACGCCACGCCCGCCACACCGATCGTCGCCAGTAGCCCGTAGCGCACCGCGCGGGGAGGCTCGAAGAACCAGTCGGCGCCGAGCGCCAGCCAGAACGACGCGCCCACCACGGCGATGGTCGCCGCCAGCCCCTCATACCAAACATAGCGGCGGATGCGGCGGCGCAGTGCGGCCAGGAGTTGGCGAATGCCGGGAGCGATTTCGGGCGAAGGTTCCGTGACCATGAGTTCCATTCTACTCGATTCGCCGCCCCGCGGGTCAGGCGTTTCAGGCGTCGCGTGATCCCGCCTGTGTGATTTGCGCTCTGCAGACGATATAATTGCTGTCAGGCAACCAACTGAAGAGCATACTTTCATGAGGCGAGCAATCCACTTTCTGGGTCGATTATCGGTGCTCATCGGCGCCTGCCTGACGGCCGGCTGCGAACCGCCGCCGCCCAAGCCGCAGGATTTGGGGCGCATTATGTATAACCCCGCGGAAGTTCCCGGCACGGACCAGCCTTACGCGCTGCCGGAGTACCTGCGCAACATCCAGCCCGAACAGCCAGAACTGCCAGAACATCCTGAGGAAGGGCGGCCGCGCGGCGAATAATGGCCAAGTCGCGCCCCCAGATGACTTCGGTCGATTATGTGGTCATCGCCCTCAGCCCCTTTCTGATCATGCTGCTGGTGGGCAGCCTTTCGTTTTTTCTTTTGGAACTGGGCTACCGTGGCGAGCTGACCACGCGGCTGCGCTGGATTCTGTTCTGGTTTGTGATCGGCACGGTCGGCATTGCCCGCATCTCGATGGAGGAGGGCGCCGAGCGGGCCAGCATCTATGGTCTGGGACTGGCCGGGGCAGTGGCACTGGCGGCTTGGCGGCTGGTCGATTCGCCTTTTCTCTGTTGGGGACTGATGGCCGTCGTCTGGTGGTGTGCCCACAAGCTTACCTGGGACTGCACGCTCATCGACGAAGAGCAAGACGCTTCGGGCGAAGGGCTGCTGCAGGTCGCCGGGCTGGAGGAAGGAATTGGCAACGGTACACCCGCGGCAGGCAGCTCGGACGACGAAAAGCCACGCCGCCGGAACTGGTGGCAGCGGTTTTTGGAAAGCCCCGAAGAACGCCGCAAGCGGCCGCACGCACCGGGCGTATGGGTGATCTACTTTTCGCTGGCCGCATTGCCGCTGTTCGGTTTGGGCCAGGCGCTGATTCCGGCGGGCGACATCGAGCGGCGACGGACCGCGTTCTGGCTCCTGGTGTGGTACGTGGCCAGCGGCATGGGCCTGCTGTTGACGACCAGTTTCCTGGGACTGCGGCGGTATCTCAGGCAGCGAAAACTCGAAATGCCCGTGTCGATGACGGGCGTCTGGTTGGGAGTCGGCGGCACGTTGATCGTGCTGTTGATTCTCGTGATGATGCTCATCCCCCGCCCCAGCCCGGAATACCCGGTCGAGGAACTGATCGCCAACGCCATCCGCTCGCCGGTTCAACAGGCGTCGCGACATGCCGTGATGCGCGACGGCGGCGTGCAGCAGGGCCCGGCCGACGCCAAGCCGGCCAATCCGCCGCACGACGATTCGCAAACGAACCGCTCGCAGCAACCCGAACAGAAAGACCCGCCCGGAGGACAGCAACAGGCGGGTGGACAACAGCAGGGCGGACAACAGCAGGGCGGACAGCAACAGAGCGGGCAACAACAGGGTGGGCAACAACAGGGCGGGCAGCAACAGGGCGGGCAGCAACAGGGCGGGCAGCAACAAGGCGGGCAGCAACAAGGCGGACCACAGCAGGGCGGGCAACAGCAGGGCGGACAGCAGCGGAGTGGGCAACAACAGGGTGGGCAACAACAGGGTGGCCAACAGCAGAGTGGGCAACAGCAGGGCGGACAACAGCAGGGCGGGCAGCAACAAGGCGGACAACAACAGGGCGGACAACAACAGGGCGGACAACAACAGGGCGGGCAGCAACAGAGCGGGCAGCAACAGGGCGGGCAACAGAGTGGCCAGCAACAGAGTGGCCAGCAAGCGGGAGGTCAACAACAAGGCGCGCAGCAGCAGGGAAATCAGCAACAGACTGGGCAACAACAGGGAAGCCAGCAGCAGAGCGGTCCGCAAAACCAGCCCAAGGAACAGCCGCGTAATCAATCACCGGCTGGACAACCGCCGACTCAGCCATCGGCCGAACGACAGCAAGAGCGACCGTCCGACACGAACCAACAGCAGGGCCAGCAACCGCAGGCTGGCACATCGAAGCCCGAAACGCCTCCGCCACAGCCCTCGCGACTGCCAAAACTCCCCAGCCTTTCGCTGGCCGGCTGGATCCGCTGGCTGATGTGGGGCGCGCTGGCAGTGGCGGCCATTATCGGCTTCTTGCGATATCGCGAACAAGTCATCGCGTTCCTACGGCAACTTTGGGCCGAGTTGCTGGCACTCTGGGGCGAACTGTTCGGTGGCCGCAAGACAAAATCGGCCGATGTCGCGGATCCTGAGCGGCTTGAGCCGCCACGTCCTTTCGCTGCATTTCGCAATCCCTTCGCGTCGGGCAAGGACGATCGCCTCCCTCCGGAGCAACTCGTGCGATACACCTTCGAGGCGCTCGACGCCTGGGCCTTCGAGCATCAAGCGGCGCGGCGGCTGGACGAGACGCCGCTGGAGTTCGCCGACGCCGTCGGCGACCGGCATCCCGCCTTGGCGCAAGACACGCGCCAGCTCGCGCGGCTCTATTCACAGATGGTTTATGCCCGTACCAATCCCACGCACGACTGCCTGCCGCTGCTTCGCCGCCTTTGGGACGAGATGACTCGCCGCGCGCGTCAGCCGGTCGGAACCTCGTAGGGTAGGGCTGACATGCGCAGAATCAGCGGTGCTCCAGAATCCGGGTGAGGGCCGAACAACCTTCCGCTTCACTTCTTGACCGTTTGTGGCGACCGCTTGCGTCGCACGGCCAACTCGGCCACGAAGCGCTCGTGCTCGGCGGACCGCAGGCCCTCCTGAAGCCGGTCGAGTACCTGCCGCAGGTTGCCCGACAAAAGTGCCTGGCCGTCGAGCCAAAGGCCGGGAAAGATTCGCGAGCGATAAAGTCCGTCTGCATTGGGCGAAAGAAACTGGTAGCGGCCGTCGACGAGCACGTGCCAGCGGATTTCCTGCTCGAAGACCACCACGGCCAGATACTCGGGAATGCCGGCTGACTGATAAAGCCTGAATTTCTGGTGCAGATCGTAGGAGGCGGTAGAAACGGAAACTTCCGCCAGCAACTCGGGCGTGCCGTGCAGAAATTTGTCTTCGACCCGCGACCCGCCGCCATACTCCGCGGGTCAAATGATCGCCGGCCATCAGCGGCGCGACGCGCTGTTCGGTTACAATTGCCATAGTGCCACCTCGTCCTTTCATTCTAGGTGTCCGGTCGCGGAGCGCCAATCATTCAAACGTGGACGGTAGACAGTAGACGGTAGACAGGGATTCGCAAATCCACCAATGCCCACCGTCCATCGTCTAACGCCTACCCCGGCGACAGTGCGTCGGACAACTTCCAGCCATCTCGCAACACCGCCTCTTTCGGTGTCACGATGATCCCTTCGCAAACCATGGCCTGGTCGCTGTCGGGCGTCGTTTCGATGCCCCGCTCGTTAAGCAATCGCACCCGCCGGCCAACATGGCAATTCTTGTCGACGATCGCCCCCTCGACCACCGACCCTTCGCCGATGGCCAGCGGCGGAATGCCGGCGTTGCAGTCGGCGGCCATCATTGCCGGCGACTGGAAAAAGTCGTTGCCCATCAAGACCGAATTGCGGATGGTGACGTTGCGGCCAATGCGGCAGCGCAGACCGATGACGCTGTTCTCGATGGTCGCCCCGCTCTCAATGTGGCAGCCGTCGGCCACGAGGCTGTTTCGCACGGTGGCCCCCTCGATGCGCGTGGGCGGCAGAAACCGCGGGTGCGAGTAAATCGGCGCATCGGCCGACGTCAACTCGAAGGACGGCTCCGGCCTGGCCAGATCGAGATTCGCCTGGTAGAACGACTTGATCGTGCCGATGTCTTCCCAGTAGCCGTCGAACAGATGCACGTGGACTCGGTGCGTGCGAATGGAGGCCGGGAAAATTTCTTTGCCGAAATCCCGGTAATCCGTCTTCGTCAACAGCTCGACCAGCGTATCGCGGTTGAAGAGATAAATGCCCATGCTGGCCAGCAGGTCGCGGCCGCGGCTGGCGATGCCTTGGGCATCAATCCAGGCGGGGTCGGTCCGCATATGCCGCACCTCCGGCTCGGTTTTGGGCTTCTCCAGAAAGCCGGCCACCGCGCCCGAGGCATCGAGCCGCAAAATGCCCAACTGCGAAGCTTCGTGGCGGGCCACCGGCAAGGTGCCGATCGTGGCCTCGGCTTTGTTGCGGCGGTGCGTCACCAGCATGTCGAGGTAATTCATACGGTAAAGCTGGTCGCCCGACAGAATGAGCACATACTCGATCCCCGGCTGCTGCAAGGCCCGCAAGTTCTGCCGCACGGCGTCGGCCGTGCCCTGATACCAGCCGGCGTTTTCGGGCGTCTGCTGCGCCGCCAGGATTTCGACGAAGCCGCCGTTGAAGGCGTCGAAGCGATACGTCTGCCGGATGTGCCGGTGCAGGCTCACCGAGTTGAACTGCGTGAGCACGTACATCCGATTCAGGCCGCTATTGATGCAATTCGAGAGCGGAATGTCGATCAGCCGATACTTGCCGGCCAAGGGCACCGCCGGCTTGGAGCGGACCTTCGTCAGCGGGTGCAGCCGTGTCCCGCGCCCGCCCCCCAGAACCATCGTCAAGATATTTTTCATCGCCTGGAACCCGTTTGAAGCTCAACCATTCGAACCGTGAGCGACATTGTAACCGAAGCGGCCAATTGTGGTAGGTTGACGTTATGATCCTCGAAGGCATTGTGACCACGCTCAACGCCGATGGAACCGTCAATGTCGCTCCCATGGGACCGCAGGTCGACCTCGAGCGGCGTCAGATCGTGCTGCGGCCGTTTCAGACTTCAACCACCTTTCAAAATCTGAAGCGGGCCGGCCAGGGCGTATTTCACGTCACCGACGACGTCGAGCTGCTGGCACGGGCGGCCATCGGACGACTCGATCCGCTTCCCGAACTGATGGCGGCCGAAGGCGTCGAGGGTTTTCGCCTGGCCGACACCTGCCGTTGGCACGCCTTCCGCGTGCGACATGGCGACGATCAAAGCCCGCGCGCGACGTTCGTTGCCGATGTGGTCGCCACGGGGCATGTGCGGGATTTTTTTGGTTTCAACCGGGCCAAGCACGCCGTGGTGGAAGCCGCAATTCTCGCCACCCGCACGCATCTGCTCTCGTCGGAGGAGATCGCCGGGGAGTTTGCCAAACTGAAGATCCTGATCGACAAGACTGGCGGTCCGCAGGAGCATCGCGCTTTTGCCCTGCTCGGCGATTATGTGGCCGCAACCGGAAAGCGAGGTGGAAATGGCTGAGCGAGTCGTGAGTGTCGTTGCCGGCAGCCGGCTGCACTTTGGCATGCTTTCTTTCGGCCAAAGCGGCCTGCGGCAGTTCGGAGGCGCCGGAGCAATGATCGCCGAACCGGCACTTCGACTCGGCATTCGCGAAAGCGACCGCTTCGAAGTCCACGGGCCCTTGAGCGACCGCGTGCGGCAGCATGTGGCCCACCTGTCGCGTCACGCCCCCTGGTGGGGTAGCAGCATTCGTGAGAATTCTGGCGCTCCCCCGTTGAGCATCACCGTCGAATCGGCGCCGCCGCAACACGCCGGACTGGGCAGCGGCACTCAGTTGGGCATGGCGCTCGCGCGAGGCCTGGCCGCTTATTTGGGTGCGCCCGATGCGACCGCCGAGCAACTTGCCCGATGGGTGGGCCGGGGCAGGCGATCGGCGGTCGGCATCCACGGTACACTCGGCGGCGGGCTGATCGTTGAAGGCGGAAAGCTGCGCGACGACGAGATTTCGCCGTTGGTCAGCCGGGTGGCGCTCGCCGAACAATGGCGGTTTGTGCTGCTTTTGCCGGGCGAATCGGCGGGGCTATCCGGCGAAACGGAGCAGCGGGCGTTCGACCGGCTTCCTCCGGTCCCCTTGGCGACGACCGCCGCCCTGTGCCGCGAATTGGTCTGCGAGTTGGTGCCCGCTGCCAGCCAGGGCGACTTTGAGCGTTTCGGCGAAAGCCTTTATCGCTATGGCCGGCTGGCGGGCGAGTGCTTTGCGGCGGTGCAAGGGGGCATTTACGCCAGCCCTGCCCTGGCCAGCCTGATCGAGCGGTGCCGCACGCTGGGCGTGGCCGGCGTCGGGCAGTCGTCTTGGGGACCGACCGTGTTTGCCCTTTGCCGGGGACAGAACGAGGCCGAAAAGTTGATCGCGGCAATCCGGGACGCAATGCCGCTCTCGGCGAGCTACCTTGCCGCGCCGGACAATCAGGGCCTCCGCGTGATTTTCCGTTGACTATCAAATTCGCCCCAAGTTATACTGAATCCACTGGTTAGCAACTCAAACGGCGATCGGCCGAATTCTAGGAGCGGTTTGCGATGAACCTGCTGGGAAAAATCTTCGTTGTCTTGATCCTGGTGATGAGCCTGTTGTTCCTCGGTTTTTCCGTGGCCGTGTATGCCACGCACAAGAACTGGAAGGCGGTCGCCTTGCGGCCGCGCGACCAGGCGAAGCCGGGCGAGCCGATGGGTCTGAAGTATGAATTGGAAGACGCGAAATTCAAGGCCGATGGGTTGCAAGCCCAGCTAAAGAAGCTGCAAGAAGCAACGCAAACGGAAGACAATTCCCGCCGTGCCCAGTTGGCGCGTCTCGAAACCACAAAGGCCGAGCTGAAAAAAGAATATGACCAACTCGTCGAGCAGCTTGCGAAACTGACCGAAGGCCAGCGTCGCGCCACCGAGGCCGCTCAGGTCGCGCAAGAGTTGCTCTCGGCCAAGTTGGAGGAAATCGACAAAGCACGGCAGGAAATCGCCGAGACTCACGAAGCCCGCGACACGGCCTTCAAAGAAGCGGTGGCTCTGACCGACAAGCTGCACGAAGCGGAAGGCGAGCGCGACCGTCTAACGGCCAGCACTCGGACGCTGGTGCGGCAGATGGCTCAGATGCGCGACATCGCGGCCAGGAAAGGCATCGATATCAACGAGCCGGCCGACAACCTGCCGCCGAAAGTCGATGGCATTGTGCTGGCCAGCAATGCCGACGGGCTGGTCGAAATCTCCATCGGTGGCGACGACGGCCTTCGCAAGGGGCATCAGGCCTACGTCTATCGCAAACAAAAGGGCGAGAGCAGGCCGATCGCCAAAATTGAAGTCGTCGAAGTGCGGCCCGATAAATCGGTTGCCAAAGTCATTCCCGAATTCCGCCTGGCTCCCATTGCGAGGAACGATCTTGTCGCCACAAGACTTAACTGACGCCAATCGCGGCGTTGTCGTTCAAAAACCGAAGGCCGATATCTACACCTGGCTGCTGTTGGTGGCGCTGGTCGCGATCTTGATGGCCATCACCTGTCTGGCGCTGGAATTGAAGCGCTACGACTGGGATTTCAAGGCGGCTGGCGCCGGTGCCGTGGCGATGGACGTCCGTGGTCCGTTGTCCGTAGTCCGCGGCTAGAGCCTGGGCCGGTGGCTGGGGCAGAGCTTGGCCCGATAGCGGCTGGCACCCTTCAAGAGCGGGGCGGCCAAGCGATGCCCAGGTGCGTCCAACCGGGGCATCGCCTGGCCGCCGAGATGAACGGAGCGCCAGCCTCCACTTGGCCAGGCTCTGCCCCAGCCACCGCCAACGTCTCATCCTCGGCCGCGTTAAGTATGCATCGTTCGTGCCACTGACACCGATGCCCTGCGATCCGCCGGTGACGAGGGCGACCGTTGACGGCATGGGCGCACGTCCCTCATCTCTCAGCCCTCATCTCTCATCACCTTGTAGGCAAATACGCGCTAGATGTTACGATAGAAACGGGCTTGTGACGAGTCATGACCGAGAATCTTCCCAACCGCGCCGGACAATTCGACGGACTGAACCAGCTTGCGCGCGCCAGCCGCTTGCGCCGCTGGTCGACAGGGCGCGATGGCAACCGCGAGGAGACGGGCGATGCACAGCCGAGGCCGGCCGAAATTGCCGCTTCTCCGCTTCAGTTCCGTTTGCGAACGATGCTCTACCTGGTGGCGGTGGCCAGCGGGCTGTTGGCGCTAATGCAGTTGATCGGGGCAGTCTGGTCGTCGGTGCTCGTGGCGCTGTTGCTACTGGGTGGCGCGCATGTCAGCGCGAATTTTTGGGGGACGCGCGTCGCACCGTGGGCCAGCCACCGGGCCCGCACGGCCGACGAACCGGTAAGCTCAGCGGCCCCAGACCGGCCGATCACCCCTATGGTCGGCCCGGCTCGGCTCAGCGAAAGTTGCCGTCCCGGCTGGCCAATGCTGGTCGCCACGGGCGTCGGGGCGCTCGTGGGCGGCAGTTTGGGAAGCGTGGCGCTGGTGATGTTAAGCCTTGAACGGGCAGGGTATTGCGGCGTGATCGTCGGAACCATCTCCGCGGCGGCCGTGGGCGGTTTTCTCGGTTTTCTGGCCAGCAGCTTTGCTGAAATCGCCTTTCGTGCCTGGAAAGAAGCAATTGAAACCGCGCCTGCCCGCCCCGCGCCGGAGCCGTTGCCAGAGACAATCCCTGAGCCTCCTTGCGCATTTTGATATTTTGATATTGCGCTTTCGGCGAGGCCGTAGGGTGGGGCAAGCGAGCTTGCGAGCGCCGGCCCACCGTAAGCGACGTCGTCTGGCCAGCGCTCGCAAGCTCGCTTGCCCCACCTTACGAGGCACGGCCGGTGCGGAATGTTGCCGCGCAAAGCGGCATGATAAAATTAGGGGTGACACCAAGTTCACCTTGCAGCAAGTTACCGCCATGCCATCACCGTTTCCAGGAATGAATCCGTTCCTCGAGCAGGACGACGTTTGGGAAGATTTCCACCATAACTTCTTGACGTGGGCGCAAGCCGCACTCAATTCGCAGTTGGGTGACGACTACTTTGCGAGAATCGAGGCCCGCGTCTATATTCGCGAACTTTCCGAGGAGGAGCGCCGCTTTTTCGGTCGCGCCGACGTTGCCGTCTCCGCCGCAAGTCGTCCGGAGCATCCGACGGCCGTCGTGGAGCTTGACGCGCCCGTCGAGCTGGTGCTGCCGGAAGTCGACCTCGTGCGCGATTCGTGGCTTGAAATCCGCGACCGTCGCGATCGCCGCGTCATCACGATCATCGAACTGCTCAGTCCGGCCAACAAGAGACGCGGCCCCGATCGCGACGCTTACCTGAGCAAGCGAAACGGCGTCCTTGCCAGTCAGACGCACCTGGTGGAGATCGATCTGCGGCGAGGCGGGACGCGACCCGAGTTGCCGCCGCTTCCGGACTGCGACTACTACGTATTCATTTGCCAGTATGAATTGCGGCCCCGGATCGGCTTTTGGCCAATTGGCCTGCGCGACCGATTGCCGACCATTCCTGTGCCGCTTACAAGTTCGGAGCCGCCGATCATGCTCGATTTGCAGGAACTGCTGCACCAGAGCTACGACTCGGCGGACTACGGCAAAACCATCTACGCCGAGGTGCCCGATCCGCCGCTTTCGGCCGTCGATGCCGCCTGGTCGCGTCAGTTTATCCCCGTGGACCATGAGTAAGCTTACCTGTTCGGCAGGATGCCGCCGGCTTGCCCGGCGGAAGCCCGCGCGGGCAGTCCTCATTGAACGCAACTCCGCACGTTCATCCACCACGCGCGCCTTTGCGAGCGCTCTTTTTTTGCTGCCGCTGGAGCGCGTCGAGCACGCGGTCTTCAATGCCTTGGGCTTCCACCGCTTTCTCCGCAGCCCTATCAAATGCCTGGCCATCACCTTGCGACAGGGCATCGGCCACGAGATCGAAAGCCTGTCTGCGCAGCTCCATCGAATGTCGAAGCGCCTCGATCTGCTCGACTGCGAAAGGCGTGAGTCCCTTGAGATCGAGATCCTTCAGATGCGCCTCTTTGCGGCGCCAGTTGGGCAAAATCTCCTGTTCGATGCGGCGGACGAATTCTTGCGCCGTGATCCGGTCCGCCTTGAAATCATCCTCCGCTTTGGAGTACGTCTCGATCGCCTGCCGTCGTAGGTCGTACCAGGCGGTGACCTCGGCCGGAACATCGGGCGGCGGCGGATGGGCCACGAACGGTGCGACAACGAATATGACCAGCACCGTCGCAGCCGCCACGATCGCGTTTCTCCACCACCGCACGGGCGGTTCCGGCCCGGAGAGCGGCTGAGAGAGCACAAGCCCCGTCAAGAAGCCGGCCGCAAGTCCGCCAAAAAAACCGCCGCTGTCGAGTCGTTGCCGATAAAGCTCGACGCCCACGTTATACGCCAGAAACACAAACGTGCCGGCACGCAAGCGTCCCAAGGCCGCCGACGGCACCGTTCCCGGCGAGCGCCAGTAAAAGGCGGCCAACGCGCCGATCAAACCGTAAATCGCGTTGGTGCTGCCCGCCAGCGTGGCCTCGGGTCGCCAGCGGACGCCGAGCATGCTGCCGACGAACCCGGCCAGAAGGTACAGCAGCGCAAAACCGACGTGGCCCAAGAAGCGTTCCAGCCAGCTTCCCAACTGGTACAGCACCCATTGATTCACCAGCAATTGCACGATGCCCGCGTGAACGAACAAGCACGTCGCCAGCCGCCATCCCTCGCCGCGGGTCGAGAGGGGCGCATAGTTGGCTTCCCAGGCGCGCAGCGTTTCGGCGCTCGGATCGAGCCAATCGGCGCCGCTGGTGACCATCATCAACCAGATCATCGCGTTGACGGCGATCATCGCCACGGTCACGGGAGCGTGAGGCCCCAACTCCTTCAGCCGGCGATCGAACTCGATCAACTCGTCTCTCTTCATGGGATGCTGTCCTAACGCCTAACGCCGATCGCCTCAAACATGGTGGGCCGGCGCTCGCAAGCTCGCTGGTCCCACCCTACGGCTGTTGTTCCAGGTCAGGGTGCGGTCCGTCACGTGTCCAAAGGAAAGATCGGCCGGCGCACGTGCTGATAGGGCAGCGTGCGCAGGTCGCTCGAACAAGGCCCCGGCGTGCCCACCAGATAGCTGGCCGCCGCGATCGGCTCGTAGGCGCGGCGATGAGCGACCGCGGCCTTGACGCAAATCACGAACATTTTTTCGGGGGCGATTCCCTGGCTGCGCCATTGGCCAAGGTCGAAGGGCGGCGTGCGGCGGCTGGTGAGCAAGACCGTCATCCCTTCGTGCCGCACCACCGCGGACCGCCCCATCTCGAATCGGGCACCCGACATCGAAGCCAGATGGCTTTGCGGGTCTTCCAGTTTGAATCGCCCGTCGCTGCGCGACAGCAGCTCGACCTCCACCCTGACCGGCGGTCCGGAAAGCCGATGCCCTTTGCCGCCGATGGCCAGCGTCTTGCGTCCGCCGATCGCCACGTCGGCCAACTGCTCGACCGACTGCGGATCGCAGATGGCGACGGCCGCCGGGCCGATGCGGTTGTCGATCAGCGCCCGCAAAACCGCGGTGCCGTCGCCGGGCGCGCCCGCGCCGATGTTGTCGGACGGTTCGACCAGCAGGACCGGTCCCCGCTTGTGCTGACTCAGCCGCGGCAGCACCTCTTCCAACGGTGGTTCGAGGCGGTTTCCCTGTTGACGATGGTCGAAGGCCCAGCGACTCAGATGACGCAACTGGGCGTGCGCATCGTCGGGGTCGCCCAACGTGACGGCCGTGAAGCTCGCGCCGGTGTCGGGGATGTCGGCAAAAGCAAAGCCGGCGAACACGTTGACCGCCAGAAAGTGCGGCTCGTCGACTTCCAGGTTGCGCGCGGCGGCTTCCAGCGTGGCCAGGGGATTGTCGGCCGTGCCGGTACCCGTCGGCGGCCACATCAAGGGGGGATGCACCCAGGCCGTCAGGGGACGCTCACCGGTGTGCATCAGCCGCTTCAACAGCTCGGCCGCGTCGGTCGCGGCGCGGCGTGCGTCGGCGTGCGGGTTCTCGCGATAGGCGATCAGCCCGTTGCTGTGGCGGGCCATCCGCTCGGTAAAATTCGCGTGCAGGTCGACCACGCCGCACAGAGGGACGCCGGCACCGCCGGGCAAGCCGCGAATCCGGTCCAGCAGTTCGCCTTCGACGTCCCGGCACGAATGCGTGACCATGCCCCCGTGCAATACCAAAAAGACGCCGTCGATGCCCTGTGCCAATGCCGGTCCGGCCACCGCCAGGAACTCCTGCCAAAACTGCTCGAACACGGCGTCTTCGACCGTCGGACCGGGCGTGGCCCGAACGTCGACGACTGGTAGCAGCGACCAATCGTAGGCGTCGGCGGCTTCCAGCACGCCGGCCAGGGGCGAGCCGTCGCCCGCCGCCGCCAGCAACTCTTTTCCGCGGCGAAACTGAAAGTCGGCCAGCGGGGTATGACCTTCGAGAAACGTGTGCGTCTCGTGAAAGAGGCCGGCCAGGAGAACCCGTTTGTCCATTGAATTACGAGAATGGGTCTGGAAGCTTTCTCTGTCGCTTCCCTTATGATAGCACTACCGCTTGAAGCGCTCATGCGTGAAAAGCCAAAATCGGGTATGGTAGTTGCCGGAGAGACGGGCAGGGTGGGACCAGCGAGCTTGCGAGCGCCGGCCCACCTTACGTACTGGACAAAACAAGCTGCCATGAAATTGCTGTATTCGATCCTGACGGGATCTGTCGCCGGCTGCCTCTTGGCGGTCGTCGGTTGCGGCGCGCCCGCGGCCCAGGGCACCGCGCCGCCCGCTTCAACCGCCGACGCCGATGGGGCGCCAGTGCAGGCGGAGAACGCCCAGCCTGCCGATGGCCACAAGGAGACGCCGTCCAGCGACGCCGCAAGCGATCTCGATCGCGCCTTGGCGCTGGCCCGGCAGTCGTTGGCCAATCTCGAAACCATCAAGGATTACACCTGCGTCTTCTCGAAGCGCGAACGCGTGGGCGATGTGCTGCTGCCCGAAGAACGCAGCGAAATGAAAATCCGGCACCAGCCGTTCAGCGTCTATTTGCGCGCGATCGAGCCGACTTCGTCCGCCGGACAGGAAGTGATCTATGTCGAGGGCCGCAACGACGGCAACCTGATCGCCCACACCACGGGTTTCGGCAGCAGCGTGATTGGCCGCCTGAGCCTCGATCCGCACGGCTACTTGGCCACGCGCGGCAATCGTTACACCATCAAGGACGTCGGGCTGGCCAACCTGGTCCAGAAGCTGATCGACCTGGGCAGCAAGAAGGAGTTGTTCCGCGACAGCACCACGACGATCGAGAAGACCGAGTTTGCCGAACGGCCGTGCACGCAGGTCGAAATCAGCAGCCCGCGGCCGGTGGGCGATTTCCGGCTGGCGATCGCCCGCATCGTGCTCGACGACGAGTGGGACGTGCCCGTGCATTTCGAATCGCACGAATGGCCGGCCGGCGACGCCGCGGAGCCGGTGCTGAGCGAGACGTATTCCTACTACGACTTGAAGCTGAACGTCGGGCTGACCGACCGCGATTTCGATCCCGACAATCCGGAGTATTCGTTTCCGTGACACGCATTGCCATACACGGGGCTGCGGGCCGCATGGGGCAACGGCTGGTGGCGCTGGCCAGCGCCGACCGCGACCTGAAGCTCGTCGCCGCCCTGGACGCCGGCAATCATCCGCGGCTGGGCCAGGACGCAGGCCTCGTGGCCGGAGTCGGCGAGTTGGGCGTGCCGCTGGTTGGCAAGCTGGACGCGGCGGTCGATGTCGTGATCGATTTTTCTTCTCCGGCCGGCGCGGCCACGATTCTGGAAACCTGCCTCAGCCGTGGCGCGCCGCTTGTGCTGGCGACCACGGGGCTGGACGCGGCACAGCAAGCGCGGATCCGCGAAGCGAGCCAACGCATTGCCGTGCTGTGGTCGCCGAGCATGAGTCTGGCAGTGAATCTGGCGATGAAGTTGTCAGCGGCGGCGGCCGAGGCGCTGAAAGACCATGCCAGCGGCGCCGACGTGGAAATCATCGAACGCCACCATCGGTACAAAGAAGACGCGCCCAGCGGCACCGCGCTCAAGTTTGGCGAGATCATCGCCGGCGTGATGGGGCAAAAGAACCGGCGGCATGGCCGCGAGGGTCGCGTTGGTGCCCGGCCGCACGACGAGATTGGCTATCACGCCGTCCGCCTGGGCGACAATCCCGGTGAGCACACGATCATGTTCGGACTGCTGGGCGAAACGCTGGAGATCACGGTCAAGGCGACCAACCGCGACTGCTATGCCTGCGGGGCATTAGCGGCCGCCAAGTTCCTGGCCTGCAAGCCCCCGGGGCTGTATGGAATGCAGGACGTGCTGGAATGAGAGATATGGCCAAATGCGAACAAGGCTATCTCTGCGATATTTGCGGCGGCGACGTAGAAACGATCGCCGACAGCGACCTCTATTTGCGCTATGTGATCGGCCTCGTCGATCCGGAAACCCTGCACACGACCCGCGAACGGCACATTCGCTGCAACCCCGCGCTGGCGCAATTCATCGTCGCCGACGACTTCGGTCCGGTGGTGATGGACGGGCCTTTCGATAAGCGGCAACTCGACGCCGACTACGTGCGCCAGCAGGAACAGCTCGTCACGCGCGGCTGGCGCCGGCTGGTCGAACTTAGCCGGCGTCTGGAGCCAACGATCCTCGACTATCCGCTGCCCGAGGTCCGGGCAAGAATGGCGGCCCACCCCAACTCAGCCCACTGACGTCGGGTCACAATCCCAAAAAGGGCACGGGCACAAGAAAGGCGTGCTGTTCATAGAGGCTGGCGACGCCATGCCACGAGGTGTACTGCGTCAGGAAGACGACAAGCACATAGAAGGCCACCACCGGCACCATTGCCAACCGCGCCGCCTGACGGACGAAAAAGTTGCGGTTCGTCGGCCGACGCGCAGCGCGGCCACACGTCCAGCCGGTGAGCAACCGGGCCGGAAAAATGAAGATCACAAACACCAGGCTCGGCAGCCAGGCCGCCTCGCGCGGCACCATCTCAATCTTCAGCAAATAGAGCGGCAGCGCGAAGAGCAGCGTACAAAACAGCGACAGCCAAAACAGCACCGGCGCCTTGTGAAACAGAGCGCGCACCGCCGAGAGCTCGAACTGCGCTCCGAACCGGTTCTCGGCCGCGAAGCGGGCCTGCAGGAACGGCAAGTACATCAGCACCCACATCAATACAAACGCCCCCAAAAAACCGACCGGCGGAACCTTTTGCGCGGCAGCCAGCAAGCTGATGGGAACGAACAGCCAGACCAGTCCGCCGACAAACCCTCGCAGACCCAGCCAGAAATAGTGCCGCAATTGCAAGCCGGCGACGAACTGCAACACGGCGTCGCGGGTTTCGGTATAGGCCCCTTTGCGACGGAGACTTTTCAAGAGTCGAACCGGCCGCGGCCAAAGAAAATGCCGCAAACGGCCTCCCCGCCAACAGGCACTCACGATATGCGCGACGGCCAGCACCGTGAGTACGATCAGCGCCATCGACCAGCCACGGGCTGCCCGGCTTTCGGGATCGATCAGCGTGGCCGATGCAGCCATCGACGAGACGAACCGCAACGGCAGCAACACCAGCCATGTGCCAAACGCAATGCTGCCCAATCGGGCGGCCTTCCGCACGCCGATGAAGCCGTCCCTAAGCCGTCCCGTTCGGGCAATCCGCCCGCTCACCTGCAGCAGGTATCCCAGGCTCAGCATCTGCAACACTGGATAGCTGGCCAGCAGCGCCAAGCCGACGATCAGCGTCGCCGCGCCAAACAGCCAATCGGTGGCCGAAACGGTCAGCCGGGCAACCTTCCTGACAAAACCGACTTGAGGCTCGTCGAAGGCGGCGGGCCTGTCGACCGATTCGGCCACAACAGCGCCGCCAGCGGCATCGACCGTGTCGATCACCTCGGCGTAGTGTGGAACGTCGGCTGCCGCGATAGGGGTGGAAGAAAACATTGGTAACGCGGCGAAAGTACCTATCCTTGCAATCCAGTCCCCAGCCACCTTAAGATACCCGGCCGGCGGTGATTCGGTGTCAAAAATCTTGCCCGTGCGGATTTAATCTTGTAGGGTGTAGCGAGCGCGATCAAGTTCGCACCGAACCAGCCACTGCCCACTTCTGAGAACAGCCATGACGATCCAACAAATCCGCAATTTTTATGACGCCGAACCGTTCCAACCGTTCGTTATTCATCTGGCCGACGGCCGGGAGGTTCCTGTACCCAGCCGTGAATTCATGGCCTCCGCGCCCAGCGGGCGGACCGTTATTGTGTATCAGCCCGATGACACGTGGAACGTAATCGACTTGTTGCTCGTCACGGACCTGGAAGCGAAGCGGGCCGGCAACGGTGCCCGGCGGCGAAAGCGATAACGTCCATGAAGCTTGAACTGGAGCATCAGGTTTCGGTAGTCGTCGGCGGCGCTCGCGGCATCGGGCGTGCCATCGCCGTTGCGTTGGCGGAGGAGGGCGCGACCGTCGTGCTCGTCGATCGCGAGCCGGCGGTGGCCGAGGTCGCCCGAGCACTCGAAGACCGCAGCGGCCGCGCGGCGGCGGGCGTGGTGGGCGATGTCACCGATTACGCGGCGATGCAACGCCTGGCTGCCGAGACGCACCAGCGCCAGGGCCGCATCGACCATGTGTTCTTTGCAGCCGGCGTCGGTTCGGGCAAGTACGGCTTTCCCTTCTGGAACCTGGAACCGGCCGACTGGGGCCGCGTCTTGCAAGTCAACCTCGTCGGTGCGGTCCACGTGGCGCATGCCTTTGCGCCGTTCCTGATCGCCGCCCGCAGCGGTACGTTTCTGTTCGTCTCGTCGATCGCCGGGCAGATCGGTTCGCCGACCGATCCGCCCTACAGTGCCGCCAAAGCGGGGTTGATC
Source organism: Pirellulales bacterium (assembly GCA_035533075.1). Lineage (NCBI taxonomy): Bacteria > Pseudomonadati > Planctomycetota > Planctomycetia > Pirellulales > Pirellulales bacterium. The sequence goes on from DATLUO010000040.1 coordinate 31,662, forward strand.
AACTTCTCGCAGTGCGCAGCCAAGGATCTGGCCGAATACAACGTGCGGGTGAACTGTGTTTGTCCCGGAATGATCAAAACGGAGTTGAACCAATCGGTGTGGGCGGCGTGGCGTGCGCGGCAGCCCGACGGCGCCCAAGGCTACGAGGAATGGGCGGCCGAAAAAATCCGCCGCAACGTGCCGCTCAACCGCTGGCAGGAGGCCGAAGACGTGGCCGCGCTGGCGGTCTTCCTGGCATCGGCGCGTGCCAAGAACATCACCGGGCAAACGATGAACGTCGACGGCGGGCAGGTCATGCACTGGTAGTCATCGCTCGCTCCTTGCCGGCGGCTGAGAGCAAAGCTGCACGAGCGCTTCCACAATGCGAGCGCGACGATCGGCCGGCGCCACGAGATAGCGATGTCGCCCCGCGGCATCGGCCGTGAATTTCGTAAAGCCGTCCGGCTCGACGGCCACCATGCCCGATGGCGAAAGGTCGAAGTAGCCGCGATCAGGATAAACTGCGTAGAGTACGCTCGTCAGATCCCAGGTGGGCCGCTCGTGCGGCGGCGGATTGCGAAGGATGTAGGCCTCGGCCAGCGGATGGTGCTCGACGTAGCCGTAATCGCGCTCGATGCTCACGGCCGGATAGGGCAAGGCGATGCCGACTTCGAACCCGCTCCAGACCATCGGGGTCGGCCAGCGCTGGGCGACCGTCCGCGCACTGGCCACGTCCTGAGTGATGTTATATTCGCGGTAGCGCCGCTCGCCGCCGATCGAAGTAAAGGCGCCGGCCATCAACGACAGCAGGCGGACCTTGCGTCGCACCAACTCCTCGCCTGGCAACGGCGAAACATCATCGGGCGGCGAGTCGAGCAGCCGGGCCAGATTGGTCGAGAAGCCGACCTGCACGATCACGACTGATGCGTCGTCTTCGCCCGCCAGCGTCTTGCGGAGCAGGCGGGTGGCCGACGGTAGCTCAGAACCATAGGTCTCGCTGCGCGGATAACGCAACCGGCCGTCGTCGCGCCGTTCGGCAAGCGAAAGAAACTGGCTTTCGGCGCGGACTCCACCTCGGCCGACGATGCCGATCGGAACTTGCCCGCGGCCGTAAAAGTGGTTTATCGCTTCGACGAACGGCGCGGCCAGCTCGTTGTCGGCGCTGACGGTGACGGCCAGCAATCGACAGGCGCCGCGGTCCGCGAGCGCGTGGATCATGCCCAGCGCCAGCACGTCGTCGCAATCGCCGCAAATATCGGTATCGAAGATCAGCCGGACGGCGTCGGGCGATCGTGCATCGTCGGCTTTCGCCGCAACCGTGAGGTGCGCCGCGAGACTCAATGCAAGCAGGCTCAAGATTGTGGCTTTCACGGGCGTGCCTCAATATCCGGTGAATACACGGTGTCGCCCTCGACAATCGGGTTTGTCACATAGCGCATCCTCGCAACCTGATCGGAGCCGTGAGAGAAGTGAATTTCGACGACGTTGGGACCAAGAAACTGGTTAACGCGGGCCGTAGCTTTGAAATTCGCGAAACGAGTGATCTTTTCGCCGGAATCGTAGATGGCCACCGTCTTGACCGACTTAAGGAATCGAGGATCTTCGAATCTCACGTACGCCGCCTGATTTCGTTCGTCCACCCAAACCACTTTTCCATGCGGCTGCCGAGGCGTGATTGCAGCTTGATACCATTGGCCTAACCAACCGAGACTGCAACCCAGCGCAAGTGCAGCGAGCATGAAGCTCCTTAAACTGAACTGTGCCCACCTGCGTCTGCTTCGGATTTGCACGGTCATGATATTTGGGTCATGCGTCGAGACGCTCAACCGCATCGAGCAAGCCAAGCGCTCGCCCAGCGTGGCCACGTTCGACAACCTACTACAAATAAATGACAGAAACATTGCCAGACAGAAAAATTGAGCAGATGGCGAAAAACATGGATGGGCGCGCCTGCATTAATCCTTCCCTCGTTTTTCTGTCTGGTAATTTTTCTGTCACCAATCCGTCCGACCCGCCATGCCAATAACCGTCGACGCCGCTGAACCGCGCGATGCAGCGGGGCGAAGCCGAAGCAGACCGCGCAAGTCGGCCCGACGCCGGCAAGCGAAAAGTACGCAAGTAATCGAATACGAATAAATCAGGTCGTCTTGGGCCGCGCGATGTTCACGTAGGCGTGAACGTGGGGCGAGCCGCGGAAGTGCCAGACAAAGCCGGGGCCTTCCAGCCGCCAGATGTCCCACTCTTCGTCGCCGCCCAGATTGCCCGACTGATAAAAGGCGGCGTGCAACTTCGCCAGACCGCCTTCGGACTTGAGGATCGTCACGGCCTCGTCGACGTCTTCTTGACGATAAGGCGCCAAGATGACTTTGATCACCTGCTCGACCAGGGCCTGCTGGTCGGGCGACAGCTCGCCCACCGCGATGCCGGGGAACGTCGCCTGCGGACCTTGCACGGGCACCTGGTTTTCTTGCGGGGCCTTGGGCAGCAACGCCTTCTCGCGCTGCTTGCCGTCGAGCGCGGCGAAGACCTCGTTGGCCTTCTGGGTTTGATAATAGAAGACGTTGCCCGGCAGACCGGCCTCGCCGTCGCCTTCTCCGTGGCCGTAAATGATCGGGCCGCCGAAGGCCACGTTCTCCACGCTGTCGCCGTCGGCCCGAATGGTCATGTGGCGGCCCGTCATTTCGAACTCGAACCGGCCGGTGCCCGGCGCGCCGAACAAGGCCACGTGATAGCGGCCGAACCCGCCCGCGTCGCCCTCCATTTGCTTGAGGAACCGCTCATAACCGTCGGGGCTGGTCACGCCGCGGAAGATCTCGTCGATGGTCGCCTGCTGCTCCTTGGAGAAGAAGTCGGCGATGCTCGGTTTGGTGATCGCCCAGTTGGCGTTGATCTTCTGCCGCAGCGGATGGTCGAACTCGAAGCAGATTTCCTTGCGTTGCTCGTCGCTGAGCGACTCGTACAACCGCTTGGCGGCCGTTTCAGCGGCGCTGCTCGCCAGGGGAGCCGCGGAAGCCCTGGGCACCAGCGGCATCGTGCCCGCGATCAGAGCGGCACCGCCCGCCGCTTTGACGAAATCGCGTCGCGTCCAACCACTTTCGCACTCCGGGCAGGTTATCCGTTTGTCGTTGTTCATTGCCGCAGCTCCTGATAGGGGTCGATTTGCAAGCCCGACCGCCGGGCTTGTGCTGGCTAGTATAACAAACTTGCTCGTCGTTCGTAGTCACACCAAGATCTCGTGGACCACCCGGCCGCTGACGTCGGTGAGGCGGAAGTCGCGGCCGCTGTAACGATAGGTGAGCCGCTCATGGTCGATGCCCAGCATGTGCAGAATCGTGGCGTGCAGGTCGTGAATATGGACCTTGTCTTTGACGGCGTCGTTGCCGAACTCGTCGGTCTCGCCAAACGCCAGGCCGCCTTTGACGCCGCCGCCGGCCAGCCAGGACGTGAAACCACGGGCATGATGATCGCGGCCTTTCGCCCCTTGCGACCAGGGCGTGCGGCCGAACTCGCCGCTCCAAACGATCAACGTTTCGTCGAGCAGGCCCCGGCGTTTGAGGTCGCTGATCAGGGCCGCGATGGGCCGGTCGCTCTGCTGGGCGTGCTTGGCGTGGTTCAGGATGTCGCCGTGATCGTCCCACGGCTGCCCGCCGCCGAAGTAAACCTGCACCATCCGCACGCCGCGCTCGACCAACCGCCGCGCCACCAGGCAGGCGTCGGCAAACTGGCCGGGGCCATAGTCGTCGCGTGTGGCGACCGTCTCGCGATTGAGGTCGAACACTTCCTGGGCCGCGAACTGCAAGCGGAACGCCATCTCCAGCGACTCGATCCGCGCTTCGAGCTGGCCGTCTTCGCCGCGCTCGGCGAGGTGCTCGCGGTTGAGTTGCTGCAACAGGTCGAGCTGCTTTCGCTGGGCGTCGGGCGGCAGATAGTTGTTGTGGACGTGCTCGATGACCGACTGCGGGGCGATTTTGCCATTGTTGATGTGGCAGCCCTGAAACACGCCCGGCAGAAAACTGTTGCCCCAAAGCTGCGGTCCGACCGTCGGCTTGCCGGGGCAGAGCACCACGAAGCCCGGCAGGTTCTGGTTCTCGGTCCCCAGGCCGTAGGTCAGCCACGAGCCCATGCAAGGCCGCGTCGGTTGCGTGTGGCCCGAGTTCATCATCAGCAAGGCCGGCTCGTGGTTGGGAATGTCGGTGTGCATCGAACGAATCACGCACACCTCGTCGATCACTTGGGCCGTGTGCGGATACAGCTCGCTCACATCGATGCCGTTCTGGCCATACTTGGCGAACTTGAAGGGCGAGGGGAACAACTTGCCGACCGTGCGCTGATAATTCTTCGTCAGCTCTTCGGGCTGCTGACCGGCATATTTCTCCAACGCCGGCTTGGGGTCGAATGTATCGACGTGCGACGGGCCGCCGTTCATGAACAGGAAGATCACCCGCTTGGCCCGCGGCGCGAAGTGCGGCGACTTCGGCGACAGCGGACTGGCCGCCGCGCCGCTCGAGGCGGCCTGCGCGGCCCCCTCGCCCAGCAGTCCCGCATCGGCCAGCACCGCCGCCAGGCCCAGGGCACCGAAGCCGGTGCCCATCTGCGACAGCCAGCGCCGCCGCGAAGAGGGAAGCCCAAGGTGAAGATGGTTTTCCGCGATGTGGATTCTCATAGCCTACCTAGCCTGGATTCCCATAGTGCCGTATTCACCTAAGAGTCGGCCCCCCCGATCCAACGGGGCCGGGGCCCTTAGTCGATCGCTTTACACCATAGCGGCGCTTCAACCGAATTGAAATCGCAGACGCTTGTTGCCTAGCCAC